>NZ_JAPFGX010000006.1:0-92682 GCF_059803575.1 Sphingomonas sp. URJC2 | reverse complement strand
GGCCGTGCTCGCCCGCGCCGATGCGCGCGCGCCCACCGGGCCGGGGCGGCAGGGCGCGCCCGGCCGCATTGCCCGCGCGCTGCTGTTCCGCCTGCTGCGACGCTGAATCAACTGGCGGCTCCCAGCCAAAAACATCGGTTCCGGATCATTGGCTGGCAGCAATCGGGGCTGCCGGCCTAGCCTTTGCCCCTGAACGCAGGGGGGCGGCATGATGCGGATATTGGCCGGGGTGGCCGCTTTGGCGCTGGCGCTGGGCGCGGGCTTTGTCTGGTGGTCGGGACGCGGGGAGCGAGCCGCCGCTGCGCTCGCCGCAACGCCTGCGCCGCCGACCGCGGCCGAGGCCGGGCTGGCCGAACCGCCGCCGCCCGAGGCGAGCGAGCGGACGCGCGAGCAGCGGCGGTTCGATCGCTATGACCGCGACCGCGACGGGGTGGTCGTGCGCGCCGAATATCTCGCCAGCCGGGTCAAGGCGTTCCAGCGGCTCGATACCGATGGCGATGGCCGGCTGTCGTTCGACGAATGGGCGGCGAAGACGATCGACCGGTTTGCGACTGCCGATGCGGACGGCGACCGGAAACTCACCCGGCCGGAGTTCGCGACCACCCGGCCGCCGCGCCGCGCCCCGGCGCGGACGCCCTGTCCGCCGCCGCCTGACGGAGAGGGCAGCTGAGGCGCGCGGTCCGCGCGCTCAGGCCGCGTCCATCCAGCCGCCCAGATCGGCGCGCGCCCGGCCGGTCAGCCGCGCCTTGCGCTCGGCCTTGCGGACATCGCCGTCGACCGGCGGGAACAACCCGAAATTGACGTTCATCGGCTGATAGGTCGCAGCCTCGGCATCGCCGGTGATATGGCCGAGCAGCGCACCCAGCGCGGTCGTGCGCGGCGGCGCGGCAAGCGTGCCGCCGCCCAGCTCCGCCGCCGCAAACCGCCCGGCGAGCAGGCCGATGGCGGCGGATTCGACATAGCCTTCGCAGCCGGTGATCTGCCCGGCAAAGCGGATATTGGGGTCGGATTTCAGCCGCAGCTGCCCGTCCAGAAGGCGCGGGGCGTTGATGAAGGTATTGCGGTGCAGCCCGCCCAGCCGCGCAAACTCGGCCTGCTCAAGCCCCGGAATGGTGCGGAACAGCCTGACCTGCTCGGCATATTTGAGCTTGGTCTGGAACCCGACAATGTTCCACAGCGTGCCCAGCGCATTGTCCTGCCGCAGCTGGACGACGGCATAGGGGCGCTGGCCGGTGCGCGGATCGCGCAGGCCAAAGGGCTTCATCGGCCCGTGGCGCAGCGTTTCCGGCCCGCGCGACGCCATCACCTCGATCGGCATGCAGCCGTCGAAATAGGGCGTGTCCTTTTCCCATTCGCGGAACTCGGTCTTCTCGCCGTCGAGCAGTCCCTGGACAAAGGCCTGATACTGGTCGCGGTCGAGCGGGCAGTTGATGTAATCGCGGCCATCGCCCTTGTCCCAGCGCGACTGGAACCAGGCAATGTCGAAATCGATGCTGTCGCGGTGGACGATGGGGGCGATGGCATCGAAAAACGCCAGCTGGTCCATGCCGGTCGCCGCGCCGATCGATCCCGCCAGCGCGGCCGCGGTCAGCGGGCCGGTGGCGATGATCGCCGGGCCGTCGCCGGGCAGCGCATCGACCCGCTCGCGCACCAGCGTGACGCGGGGATGGGCGGCAAGCGCGGCGGTGACGCCATTTGCAAAACCGTCGCGGTCGACCGCCAGCGCCGATCCGGCGGGAACGCGGTGGCGATCCGCCTGCGCCATGATCAGCGAACCGAGCCGCCGCATTTCCTCGTGCAGCAGGCCGACCGCATTGCTGTCGGCATCGTCGGACCGGAAGCTGTTGGAACAGACCAGCTCGGCCAGCGCATCGGTGTGGTGGGCGGGGGTCGCCTCCACGCCGCGCATTTCCGACAGACGCACATGCCAGCCCGCCTCGGCCAGCTGCCATGCGGCTTCCGATCCGGCGAGCCCGCCGCCGATGATGTGAATGTCGTGATTGGCCGTCATGCCCCGGGCGGATAGCATGACCTGAAGGGGGTGCAATATGGGGCAGAACGGGATGGCGGGGATCGGGCGCGGACGGGCGGACTGGCTGCTGGTCGCGGCGCTGCTTGGCGGGGCGAGCTATTGGCCGGCCGGGCAGCTGCTGGCGGCGGTGCCGCTGTCGGTGATCGTCGCGTGGAAAGGGCTGGGCGTGGCGCTGCTCGCGCTCTGGGCGCTGGCGGCGGTGCCGGGGCGCGACGGGCGCTGGCTGGCGGCGGTGCTCGCGCTGGGGGCGCTGGGCGATGTGCTCCTCGATGCCGTGTCGCTGACCGTGGGGGCGATCGCGTTTCTGGCCGGGCATCTGCTCGCCGTGCCTTTCTATCTGCGCCACCGCGCCGCAGGTGCGGGGCGCGGGCGGATCGTGGCGGTCGGCGCTCTGGCGGTGGGCATGCTGGCGGCTGGGATTGTCGCGCTGGCGGCATCCTTGCCCGCCGACCGCGCGGCGGCGCCGGGCATCGCGCTTTACAGCAGCGGGCTGGCGGCGATGGCGGGGGCTGCCGCGCTCAGCCGGTTCCCGCTGGCGGCGCTGGGGGCGCTGCTGTTCGTGATTTCCGACCTGCTGATCTTTGCCGGACTGGGGCCGCTTGCCGGTTCCGCGTTCGCCAGCTGGCTGATCTGGCCGCTTTACTTTGCCGGGCAGGCGCTGATCGCGGTGGGGGCCGGTGGTGCGCTGGCCCGGGCTGTGCCAAGCCGAACCGCTGCCAGCTGACCGGGCCGAACATGACGGTGCCGGGCTGGCTGGCCCGGCACCATTCAACTGGCGGGGTTATTCGCTCTTCGCCGCCGGCTTGCGTCCCGGCCGGCCCGGGGCCTTCTGGCCGGTGCGCGCCGCGCGGCCTTTGGAACCCAGGCCGATCTTGAGCGCGAGGTCGCGGCGCTGCTTGGCATAGTTTTCCGCGACCATCGGATAATCGGGCTTCAGCTTGTAGCGTTCGCGATACTGTTCCGGCGTCAGGCCGTGGCGCGCCAGATGACGCTTCAGCGACTTGTACGGCTTGCCGTCGATCAGCGAGATGATGACATCCTTCGACGCCAGCGACTTGCGCACCGACACCGCCGGTTCCACGCCGCCTTCGACTGCGGTGTCGCCCGGCTGTTCGTCACGCGCCGACAGGCTGTTCAGCGTCGCGTGCATCTTGTTCAGGAATGCGGGCACGTCTTCGGCACCGGCGCGGTTGTTGGGGTTGTTCAGCCAGGCGATCGTCAGCTCGGTCGCCAGTTCGATCATGTTTGGCGACAGGTCGATATCGGCCATTATTACCTCCGTTTCGGATATGCTGCATTTAAAGAGCATTTCTGGCGCGTCAACGGGGGTAATCTAAAGATGAGTTATAAATATTATTTGGCGACCAAAGTATTGCCCCGAAATGACGCATGTCATGCAACGACTGCGAGGATGTAGGGCAGGGCGATTGCAAACGATATCAATCGATTAGCGGCTCCGTTTGCGCTCAGATGGACTGGCCGGCCGAGCGTCGCCGGAGGGGAATGCGCCAACAAGAAAAAGCCGCCGCCCGACTGCCCGGGCGGCGGCACATGCGCCTGAAATCAGTGACTGTCGCCGCGCGGCTCAGGCCGCGGCCTTGCGCCGCTCCGACAGTTCCTGGTTGAGCATTTCGGCAAGCAGGAATGCCAGTTCCAGGCTCTGCGCGGCATTGAGCCGCGGGTCGCAATGCGTGTGATAGCGGTCGGCCAGCGACTGTTCGGTGACGTCGACTGCGCCGCCCGTGCATTCGGTGACGTTCTGCCCGGTCATTTCGCAGTGGATGCCGCCGCCAAAGCTGCCTTCGGCACGGTGGACGGCGAAAAAGCCGCGCACTTCGGCCAGAATGCGGTCGAACGGCCGCGTCTTATAGCCATTGGCGGCCTTGACGACATTGCCGTGCATCGGATCGCAGCTCCAGACCACCGGATGGCCTTCGCGCATTACCGCGCGGATCAGGCGCGGCAGCCCGGCCTCGATCTTGTCATAGCCATAGCGGGTGATGAGCGTGATCCGCCCCGGCTCGCGCGCCGGGTTGAGCGTGTCGAGCAGGCGCAGCAGCGCATCCGGCTCAAGGCTCGGTCCGCATTTCATGCCGATCGGGTTGCCGATCCCGCGCAGGAACTCGACATGCGCCGAGCCTTCAAAGCGCGTCCGGTCGCCGATCCACAGGAAATGGGCCGAGGTGTTGTACCAGTCGCCGGTCAGCGAATCCTGCCGCGTCATCGCCTGCTCATAAGGCAGCAGCAGCGCCTCATGGCTGGTGAAGAACGACGTGCCCTTGAGCTGCGGCACCGTTTCCGGGTTGATCCCGCACGCGGCCATGAAGTCCAGCGCCTCGCCGATGCGGTCGGCCAGATCGGTATATTTCTTGGTCCAGGGGCTGCGGCCCATGAAATCATGGGTCCAGCGATTGACCTGGTGCAGATTGGCATAGCCGCCCTGCGCAAAGGCGCGCAGCAGGTTGAGCGTCGCCGCCGACTGGCTGTAGGCGCGCACCATGCGCTGCGGATCGGGCATGCGCGCTTCGGGGGTGAAGGCGATGTCGTTGACATTGTCGCCGCGATAGGAGGGCAGGACGACGCCGTTCTGTTCTTCCATGTCGGTCGAGCGCGGCTTGGCGAACTGCCCGGCCATGCGCCCCAGCTTCACCACCGGCAGCTTGGACGCGAAGGTCAGCACCACCGCCATCTGCAGGATCACCCGGAAGGTGTCGCGGATGTTGTTGGGGTGAAACTCGGCAAAGCTTTCGGCACAGTCGCCGCCCTGCAGCAGAAACGCCTTGCCCGCGCCGACATCGGCCAGATCGCGCTTCAGGTCGCGCGCCTCGCCGGCAAACACCAGCGGCGGAAAGTTGCGCAACTCTGCCTCGGCCGCGCTCAGCGCCGCCGGATCGGGATAAGCGGGGAGCTGGCGGGCCTCATATGCGCGCCAGCTGTCGGGACTCCATGTCTGTGCCATAACGCCTTGGGAGATGCGGGATGCGTCGCCCGATTGCAACCGAAAGCGGGCTTGGCCCGGCTAAAGCGCGGCTGTGCCGGCCGGGATGAACGCCGCCGCGACGATTGGCGGTTACGCGCCCGGCACGCCGATCTCGCGGGCGGCGCGGCGCAGATCATCAGCCGCGCCCGGATTGGCGGCGACCGCGCGGGTGAGCGCCGCTGAAGCCTCTTTCGCCTCGCCCAGCTGCATCCGGCTGCGCATCAGCATCACCCAGCGGTCGGGCTGGCGCGGATCGGCGGCGAGCTTTGCGGCCAAACCGTCGACCATCCCGCGGATCATCGTCTGCTGCGCCGGATCGGCGGCGATCGCGGCCGCCGCAGTGGCTGGCGGGGGTGGGGATGGCGCGGTTGCCGCCGGAGCGGGGCGGCGCGGCGCGGCAGGGCGGCGAGCTGTGCGGCGACATCGATGCCGGCTGCGGCCGCGCGCCGCCGGATCGTTGCCTCCAGCTCACCGGCCCAGGGCGCATCGGCAGGCGCTTCGGCGAGCAGCGCCAGCCAGTCATTGACGGCCGCGCGGGTGTCTCCCGCCTGATCCTTGACCACGGCGGCGAAATAGCGCGCGCGGGCATCGCCCGGATCGCGGGCGAGCGCGGCGCGGAACGCGGCGGCGGCATCGGCCGGCACCCGCGCATTCGCGCCGCCGGCGATCACCAGCGCCTCGCCCAGCGCCGACCAGAGATCGGCACGCTCCGGCGCCAGCCGCACGGCGCGGCGATAGGCGGTCGCGGCCTCCGCCGGACGGCCGGTTTCGAAAAACGCCCAGCCGAGCATCGTCCAGCCTTCGACCCGTTCCGGGTCTTCGCGCAGCCGCGCTTCCAGCTTGGTGATCAGGCTGGGGAGATCGGGGGCAGAGGGCTGATCCGGCGCGGCGGTCGCCGGGGGTGCGGAGGGAGCGGCGACAGCAGCCGGGGCGGCCGGTGGCTGATCGCCGGTCCCCCGCCGTGCGCCCACCGCCACGGCGACAAGCGCAAGCCCGGCTGCGGCGAACAGGGCGATGCGGGTGGGCGGCAGCGACAGGCGGTTCATGCCGCGACTGTCGGGCTTTCCCCGGCCGCTGTCCAGCCCGGCCGCCGGTTCAGAAGCGGCTCGACAGGGTCAGGCCATAGGTGCGCGGATCGCCCGGCTGGCCGACCACCAGCCCGGTATTGCCCGGCTGGGTCGCCAGCAATTCGAAATAGTCGGTGTCGAACGCGTTCCTGACCCAGATGAACAGATTCCACTGCGCGTCGTCGGTGCGGAAGCCGGCGCGCAGATTGGTGAGCGCATAGCCGGCGACATCGGTGAGCACCGAGCGCGAGGGGTTGGACGAAAACCGCGACCGGGCATTGCCGTCCAGGCCCAGATAGGCCTCGCCGCCGCGGCCGAACAGCCGGGCCGGCAGCTGGTATTCGCCGCCATAGGATGCGGCCCAGCGCGACACGCCGGGCAGCCACTGGCCCGAAACGTCGCAATTGGCCGGGCTCGGCCCGCCCGGCGTGCCGGCAGGCGCGGCGGGATTGGCGGCGGTGGCGGCACTGCCGCCGGCCAGTTCGGGCGGGCAGGGGGCGTCGGTGAAGCGGACATAGCGCGCATCGGTGAACGCGAGATTGGCATAAAGGCTGAGCCGCGCCGTCGGGCGGGCGGACAGATCGGCCTCGACCCCGCGCACCCGCACCTTGGCCGCATTGGCCAGATAGCCGCGCAGCACACCCAGATGGCCGTTGGTGACGGTTGCCTGATAATCGCGGATCCCGGTCTGGAACGCGGCGAGGTTGAGCGTCAGCCTCTGGCCGAAAAACTGGCTTTTCAGGCCGATCTCGACATGGTCGACCTGTTCGGGCTTGACCGTCGCCGCCGACTGGATCGGGGCATTCGCGGCATCGAGCGGGAGGCCCGACAGGTTGATGCCGCCCGATTTGAAGCTGCGCGCATAGGTGGCGTAGCCCAGAATGTCGCGCGCCAGATCGAGGCTGACGGTCAGATCGCCCGACAGGTTCCAGTCGGAAAACCGCGCCCGGTAGCTTTGCGGGGCGAGGACCGAGCGCTGATCGGCATTCAGCACCGTCGATCCGCTGCCCGTCGTCACCGCGGCGAAATAGGATCCGGTCTTGCGGTCATGGTTGAGCCTGAGGCCCGGCTGGATGCGCAGGCCGTCCGCCACCCGCCAGGTCAGCTGGCCGAAGGCGGCGGCGCTGGTGTTGGAAAAATCAATGTCGTTGCGCGACGTCAGCCCGGCGAGCACCGCCGGGTTGGCGGCATTGGCGCTGGCCGGGTTGAGCAGCCAGCGCGAGGCGGCGCTGCCCTGCACCTGCAGGCCGTCGGTATGGATGGTCTGGTGAAAGCCGAACAGCCCGATCACATAATCGATGCGGTTGTCGCCGGTCGATGCATAGCGGATTTCCTGCGTCCATTGCCGCTGGCGCGACGGATTGGCCGAGACGGTGGTGATCGGCAGGCCGGTAAAGTCGCGGTCGTTCGACGGTCCCCAGTTCCAGTAACGCCATGCCGTCACCGAGGTCAGCTCGCCCGGCCCGACATCCCAGGTCGCGCGCAGCGACAGCCCGCCCAGTTCCTGAAAGGCGCGCAGCGGCGTATCGAGATCGGTCAGCCGGTCGAACGGATCGGTGCTGGGCGGGCGATAGCCAAAGGCGGCGGCCAGCGCGTCATATTGGCGGTTGAGCGGCCGCTGGGTGCGGCCGACCCGCGCATAGATCTGGGCGCAGCAATCGGGATCCTGGCGGCTGTAGTCGCCGGTCAGATTGATCTCCAGCGTCTCGCTCGCCTTCAGCCGGAACTGGGCGCGCAGGCCGAGATTGTCGAGCTCGTTCACATATTGCCGGGTGCGGACGTTGAAGATGGTGCCGCGCCGGCTGGTCGACGACACGGCCAGGCTGGCGGCCAGCCGGTCGGCGATCAGCGGCCCGGAGATTGCGGCGCGGGCCTGGACGAAGCCGAGATTGCCGACCGTGATGTCGCCGCGCCCTTCCAGGGTGAAGGACGGCGCGCGGGTGGTGATGGCGATCGCCCCGGCGGTCGTGTTCTTGCCATAGAGCGTTCCCTGCGGCCCGCGCAGCACCTCGATCCGCTCGACATCGACGAAATCGAACGTCGCCGCCGCGATGCGGCTGAAATAGACCTGATCGACATAGATGCCGACGCCCTGTTCGATGCCGTCATTGGTGAGGCCGAACGGCGCGCCCAGCCCGCGGATATTGGCGGCCGAGTTGCGCGGGTTGGTCGAGAAGAACTGGAAGCTGGGCAGCAGCTGTTGCAGCCGGCCGATATTGGTGTTGCCGGTCTGGTCGAGCGTCGCTGAATCGAGCACCGACAGGGCAAGCGGCACATCCTGCACCCCCTCGGCGCGGCGGCGGGCGGTGACGACGACGACATCGCCCTGGCTCTGTTCATCGGTCTCGGCGGGCGCGGGCAGGGGAGCGGCGGAGGCAAGCAGCAGCGCTGCCGGAAAGGCTTGATAAGGCATGAGAAATATCCCCGATTGGTGCAGGGATTATTCTCAACTCAAAAGATAGACTAAACAGCCATATTCTTCATATCTACCAAGCCCAGCTTGTGGCGTGCGCTGTCAGACGCCATCGCCGCGCGCGGTGATCAGGCCCGGCGCTGCTGGTTCAGCACCTCATAGGCCATCACCGCGGTCGCCACGGCGGCGTTCAGGCTGTCGGCCTTGCCGCGCATCGGCATTTTGACGCGCAGATCGCAGGCGTCCTCATAAGCGGCGGGCAGGCCCTGCGCCTCGTTGCCGACGAGGATGAAGGTCGGCGCCGGATAGTGCGCCGCCTGATAATCGGTGTCGGTGCGCAGGCTGAGCGCGGCGAGCGTCCCCGGCCCGGCGCGCAGCCAGGCGATGAACTGCTCCCACCGCGCCATGCTGATCGTCTGGGTGAACAACGCCCCCATCGACGCGCGCACCGCCTCCACCGAAAACGGATCGACACAGTCATCGATCAGGATCAGCCCGCCCGCGCCCACCGCATCGCCGGTGCGCAGGATGGTGCCCAGATTGCCGGGATCGCGCAGCGCCTGCGCGACGATCCAGATCGGTGCCGCCGTCCGGTCGAGCGCCGCAAGCGGGGTCAGCCGGTCGCGATAGACGCCGATCAGCGTCTGCGGATTGTCCTTGCCCGACAGCTTGGACAGGATGTCCGCGCTGGTCTCGATCACGTCGCCGCCCGCCGCCTCGGTCGCGGCCATGAGCGCGCGGGCGAGCGGATGGGATGCGCCCTCGGGGGCGAAGAACAGCATTTCGGGCAGCACGCCCATGTCGCGCGCCTCGGTCAGGATGCGCAGCCCTTCGGCGAGGAACAGCCCTTCGCGGCGGCGATGCTTCTTGTCGCGCAGCGATTTGACCCGCTTGACCAGCGGATTGGAAAAGCCGGTGATCTGGCGCACGTCGACCGCTCAGTCCTCGCCGAATTTGCCCTCGACCAGCGCGACCAGCTGGGCAAGGGCGGCCTCGGCCTCGTCGCCGGCGGCGCTGATCGTCACCTGATCGCCCATCGCGGCCCCGAGCATCATTAGCCCCATGATCGACGTGCCGGTGACGGCCGCGCCATCCTTGGCAACTTCGATCCGGGCGGTGAGCGCGCTCGCCATGGTCACGAATTTGGCGCTGGCGCGGGCGTGCAGGCCGCGCCGGTTGGTGATGGTGACGGTGCGCGAAACGCTCGTCACGCCGCCTCGCCCAGCACTTCGGAGGCAACCGAGATATATTTGCGCCCCGCCTCGCGCGCGGCGGCGACGGCATCCTTCACGCCCATGGTGCGGCGCGCGCCTTCCAGCCGGATCAGCATCGGCAGGTTGATGCCGGCAATCACCTCGACCCGGCCGGGCACCATCAGCGAAATCGCGAGGTTGGACGGCGTGCCGCCGAACAGATCGGTGAGAACGATCACGCCGCGCCCGGCATCGACCGCCTTGATCGCCTTGGCAATGTCGGCGCGGCGCAGCTCCATATCGTCATCGGGGCCGATGCAAATCGCCTCCACCGCGCCCTGCGGGCCGACGACATGCTCCATCGCCACGACGAATTCCGCCGCCAGCCGTCCATGGGTCACCAGCACCAGTCCGATCATCTCAGTCTTTCACGTCCTACAGGCCGGCTGCCGATCAGGCCGGTGCCGGCGGTCCTTCAAGCGCATCCTGGGGGGGTGTCGCAAGATCCCGGTGCGATACCGTGAGACAAAATCCCTGATCGCGCAACCGCCGCGCCATGTCTTCGGCGACATGGACCGAGCGGTGCCGCCCGCCGGTGCAGCCAAAGGCGATCGCCAGATATGCCTTGCCGCTGGCGATATGGCGCGGAACCATCGTCAGCAGCAGCGATTCGATCTGGGCGAGCGCCACGTCATGCGCCGGATCGGCGGCGACATAATCGGCCACCGGCCGGTCCAGCCCGGTCAGCGGTTTCAGCGCCCGGTCCCAGTGCGGGTTGCGCAGAAAGCGCATGTCGAACACCAGATCGGCGTCGCGCGGCAGCCCGCGCGCAAAGCCGAACGACATCACCGAAATCACCGTGCGCGCACCGCCCGCCGGGGCGAAGCGGCGGCGAATCTGGTCCTGCAGATCGGCACGGCTGAGCGCGGTGGTGTCGATCAGCTGATCGGCGGCGGCGCGCAGCGGCTGGAGCAGTTCGGTCTCGCGCGCGATGCCGTCGCGCGCCGGCCGGTCGGGGGCGAGCGGATGCCGCCGCCGCGTCTCGTCATAGCGTCGCGCCAGTTCATCGGTGCCGCAATCGAGGAACAGCGTCTCGACCTCGAACGGGGCCTCGGCGCGCAGCCGCGCCGCGCGTGTCGCCATGCGCGCGGCGTCGAACCCGCGGGTGCGGGTGTCGATGCCGATGGCGAGCGGCCGGTGCTCGTCCATCACCGCATCGGACGGGGCCATGGTCAGCAGCCGGTCAATGAGCGGCAGCGGCATATTGTCGACCACCTCCCAGCCCGCATCTTCGAGCGTGTCGAGCGCGGTCGACCGGCCCGCGCCCGACAGGCCGGTGACGAGCAGCAGCCGCGCCGGATTGATCCGGCCGCTCATGCGCCGTCTCCGGCCGGCATGTCGGCCAGCGCCAGCTCGACCTTGATCGGTGCGCTCGCCTCGAACGGGGCGAGGTTGACGACCGGCAGGTCGATCCCGGCCACAGTCCGCCAGACCGGGGCAAGGGGCATCCGCACGGGCGGGGTGGCAAGGTCGATCAGCAGGACAACAGGCATATCAGTGATATAGGCGATCCGGCGGATGCCGAGGCCGCGCACCTCGATCATTCCGGCAATCTGCGGCGGCGGGGCGGCGAACAGCCGGTCCCCGCGCCGGTCAACGAGCACCTGATCGTCGCTGACCAGCACCGCCCCCCGGTCGATCAGCCGCAGTGCCAGATCGGATTTGCCGCTGCCCGACGGGCCGGTGAGCAGCACCGCGCGGCCGCCCAGCGCGACGCAGCTGGCGTGGATATGGGGCAGGGCGGGCGCGGCCGCGGTCATGCCGGCGTGCCTGCGGGGTCGCCCTTGGCGGCGGCTGCGGGGAGGCGGATGACGAACGCCGCCCCGGCCGGCCGCTCGTCGCGCGTTTCGACCTCGATGCGGCCAAGATGGCCGTCGACGATCGCCTTGGCGATGGCAAGGCCCAGCCCGGAATGCTCCCCGAATCGCTCGCCCGCCGGGCGCACGCTGTGAAAGCGGCGGAAGATGTCGTCGCGCAGCTCGGCCGGCACGCCCGGGCCCTGATCCTCGACGCGCACGATCACCTCTTCGCCGATGCGGGTCGCGACCACCTCGACCAGCCCGTGATCGGGGGAAAAGGACACTGCATTGTCGATCAGATTGTCGAGCACGCGGACCAGCCGGTTTTCCTCGCCCATCACGCACGCCACGCCCTTGCGCGGCCGGGCAAAGGCCAGCTGCACCCCGCGCGGATTGGCCCCCCGGCGTTCGCGCGTGGCGAGCATCGCCTCGATCACCGGCCCCAGATCGATCGGCTCGAACCGCGCCCGCGACAGTTCGGCATCGAGCCGCGAGGCCTCGGCAATGTCGGTGATCAGCCGGTCGAGCCGGCGGACATCGTCCTCAATGATGGCGAGCAGCTGCTGGCGCTGCCCTTCATCCTGCACCCGTTCGAGCGCGTCGACGGCCGAGCGCAGCGAGGCGAGGGGGTTTTTCAGCTCATGCGTCACATCGGCGGCAAAGGCGTCGGTCGCGTCGATGCGCTGGCGGAGCGCCTGGCTCATGTCGGAAATCGCGCGGGCGAGCGCGCCGATCTCGTCGCCCCGGTCGGGCAGCCGCGGCACCACCACTTCGCGCGCGCGCCCCAGCCGCACCCGGATCGCCGCCCCCGCCAGCCGCCGCAGCGGGCGCACGATGGTGCGCGCGAGGAACAGCGACAGCAGCACCGACATCAGCCCCGCGCCCAGCAGCACGAAGCCCAGCCGCAGCCGTTCGGCACGCACGATGCGGGTGATGTCGCGGGCATTGCTGGTCAGCAGCAGCCAGCCGGTGCCGACCCGCGTTGCCGCCGAGATCATCGGCGTCCGGTCGGGCGCGTAGCGGACGCGGGTGGTCGCCGGGTCGCAGCGCGCGCAAAGTTCATGATCGGCGCGGTCGACCCGCGCGCCGCCGCCGGCGGCAAGGGCGGCGATTTCCGGCCAGGCCCGGGCGCGGTCGATGGCCGGCTCGGCAAAGCGTTCGATCATTGGCGCGCCGACGATGCGTTCGGCCGCGCGGTCGAGGAAGCGCGCGACATGGCGACGCCATGGCTCCTCGCGCGGGTCGCGCAGCCGATAGGTCGGCGGGCTGAGCTGCCAGCTGTCCTGCACCAGCCGGCCGTCGCCGGCATAGATGCGGATGCGCGCGCCGGTCAGCGACGCATGATCGGCCAGGATCGCGCGGTCGCCGGCCTCGGGGCTGGCGGCAAGCGCGATTGCAATCGCCTGCGCATCGCGCGCCGCCTGATCGAGCCGCTGGTCGATCAGCCGTGTGCGATAGCTGTCGAGATAGAAGAACGCGCCCGCCAGCATCGCCAGCGCGAACACATTGACGGCCAGGATCCGCGTCGTCAGCGACACCCGGCCCGACCAGCGCAGCGCCAGATCGCCCGCCTCGCGCCCGCCGCGCGGCTCAGCCCTCGGCAAAGCGATAGCCCGCGCCATAGAGCGTCTCGATCCCGTCAAACTGGTCGTCGACCTGGCGGAATTTGCGGCGCAGGCGCTTGATATGGCTGTCGATCGTCCGGTCGTCGACATAGACGTCGTCCTGATAGGCGGCGTCCATCAGCTGGTTGCGCGACTTGACCACGCCGGGGCGCTGGGCGAGCGATTCGAGGATCAGGAACTCGGTCACGGTCAGCGTGACGTCGCGGCCCTTCCAGGTCACGCGGTGGCGCGCCGGGTCCATCTCCAGCGCGCCGCGCACCAAAGGCTCTGCCGCCGGCTCGTCGCTGTCCGCCTGCGGCCGGCTCAGCTCCACCCGGCGCAGGATCGCACGGATGCGGGCGATCAGCAGCCGCTGCGAGAACGGCTTGGCGATATAATCGTCCGCACCCATGGCAAGGCCCAGCGCCTCGTCCAGCTCATCGGTCTTCGACGTCAGGAAGATCACCGGCAGCGCCGATTTCTCGCGCAGCCGCCTGAGCATCTCCAGCCCGTCCATGCGCGGCATCTTGATGTCGCACACCGCAAGGTCGGGCGGGCTGTCGAGCAGCGCCTTGAGCGCGGTCTCGCCGTCCGGATAGAGCCGGGTCACAAACCCTTCGGACTGGAGCGCGATCGACAGCGAGGTCAGGATGTTGCGGTCGTCGTCAACGAGCGCGATGGTGGCGGCCATGGTTCCTCCGCCCCCTGACTAGCGAATGCGGCGGGCGACAACAATCCGCCGCGAAAGATGGCTTTGGCCGCCGTCGCGCCGTTCCTCTGGCGCTTGTCCCTTTGAGTGGTTACATGGCGCGCCACGCTGATCGCAGCCCCCAGATTCACCCGCAGGAAGGATACGCGCTGGCCATGGACATCGAACTCGGTCTCACTTTCGACGACGTTCTGCTGCGGCCGGGCGAATCCGATGTGCTGCCGAGCCAGGCCGACACCCGCACACAGCTGACGCGCGACATCGCGCTCAACATCCCGATCCTGTCATCGGCGATGGATACGGTGACCGAGGCCGATATGGCGATCGTCATGGCGCAGCTGGGCGGCATCGGCGTGCTGCACCGCAACCTGTCGGTCGAGGAACAGGCCGCCGCCGTCCGTCAGGTGAAACGGTTTGAATCGGGCATGGTCGTCAATCCGATTACCATCGCCCCCGATGCAACGCTTGCCGATGCGCAGGCGATGATGACCGAACGGCGCATTTCGGGCATTCCCGTGGTCGAGCCGTCGGGCCGGCTGGTCGGCATCCTGACGAACCGCGACGTGCGCTTCGCCGAAAATCCGCGCCAGCCGGTGTCCGAACTGATGACCCGCGACAATCTGGCGACGGTCAAGGCCGATGTCAGCCAGGACGAGGCGCGGCGCATCCTGCACCAGCGGCGGATCGAAAAGCTGCTGGTCGTTGACGACGCCTATCGCTGCGTCGGGCTGATCACCGTCAAGGACATTGAAAAGGCGGTGCTCCACCCCAACGCCACCAAGGATGCGGCCGGGCGGCTGCGCGTGGCGGCGGCGACGACCGTTGGCGACAAGGGCTATGAGCGCACCGAGGCGCTGCTCGATGCCGAATGCGACCTGATCGTGATCGACACCGCCCATGGCCATTCGCGCATGGTCGCCGCCGCGGTCGAGCGGGTGCGCAAGATTTCCAACCGGGTGCAGATCGTGGCCGGCAATGTCGCCACCGCCGAGGCGACGCGCGCGCTGATCGATGCCGGGGCGGACGGGGTGAAGGTCGGCATCGGTCCGGGGTCGATCTGCACGACCCGCGTTGTCGCCGGCGTCGGCGTGCCGCAGCTGACCGCGATCATGGATGCCGCGCGCGAGGCGGCGAAATCGGGCGTGCCGGTGATCGCCGATGGCGGGCTGCGCACCTCTGGCGATATCGCCAAGGCGCTGGCGGCGGGGGCATCGTCCGTAATGGTCGGATCGCTGCTCGCCGGGACCGAGGAAGCGCCGGGAGAGACGTTCCTCTATCAGGGCCGCGCCTATAAGAGCTATCGCGGCATGGGCTCGGTCGGCGCGATGGCGCGCGGCTCGGCCGACCGCTATTTCCAGCAGGATATCAAGGATCAGCTGAAGCTGGTGCCCGAAGGCATTGAGGGCCAGGTGCCCTATAAGGGCCCGGCCAAGGACGTGATCCACCAACTGGTCGGCGGGGTGAAGGCAGCGATGGGCTATACCGGCGCGCGCACCATGGCCGAGTTGCAGCAGCGCGCGCGCTTCGTGCGCATCACCAATGCGGGGCTGCGCGAAAGCCATGTCCATGACGTGACGATCACGCGTGAGGCCCCCAATTACCCGACCCGGTAACCGCCAATGACCCCGGCCGCGCGTGTCGAGGCGGCGATCCAGCTGCTCGATCTGATCATCGCCGCCGCGCGCGATCAGGGTCCGGCGGCGGACACGATCATCGCCGGCTGGCTGAAGGCGCGGCGCTATGCCGGGTCGCAGGATCGGCGGGCGATCCGCGATCTGGTCTATGACGCGGTGCGGCTGTGCGGCGAACGGCCCGCCAGCGGCCGCGCGGCGATGCTTGCCCTCGCGGCGGTGCGGCCGGGCCTTGCCGATCTGTTCGACGGTTCGCAGCACGGCCCCGCGCCGGTTGCGGCCGGGGAGGCGGTGGCCGCGCCCGGCCTTGCCCCGGACTGGCTGACGCCGCTGCTGGCCCATGTCGATATCGCCGCCTTGCTCGGCCGCGCGCCGCTCGACCTCCGCGTCAACCGGCTCAAGACCGACCGGGCGGCGGCGATGCAGGCGCTGGGCGCGGGCGAGCCGACGCCGTTTTCGCCCGACGGGCTGCGGCTCGATCCGCCGATCGCGGTCGAGGCGCAGCCGGCATTCCGCGACGGCTGGATCGAGGTGCAGGACGAGGGCAGCCAGCTGATCGCCCGCGCCTGTTCCGCGCAGCCGGGCCAGACGGTGATCGATCTGTGCGCCGGGGCGGGGGGTAAGACGCTCGCTTTGGCCGCCGATATGGGCGGGCCGGCGGCGGGGCGGCTGATCGCCTGCGACACCGACCGGGCACGGCTTGGCCGGCTTGCGCCGCGTGCCGCGCGCGCCGGGGCCGGCGGGATCGAAACCCGGCTGCTCGGTGGCGGGCGCGAGGCCGAGGCGCTTGGCGATCTGGCGGGGCAGGCCGATCTGGTGCTGATCGATGCGCCCTGTTCGGGCGTCGGCACCTGGCGGCGCAACCCCGAGGCGCGCTGGCGGCTGACGCCCGAGCGGCTGGCGCGGCTGACCGCGATTCAGGGCCGGCTGCTCGATCTGGGCGCGACGTTGGTGCGGCCGGGCGGGGCCATCGTCTATGCGGTGTGTTCGGTGCTTGATGCCGAGGGCGCGGACCAGCTGGCGGCGTTTGGCGCGCGCCGGCCGGACTTTGCCGTTAAGCGCCCCTTCACGCTGGCGGGGGAAGATCGTGGCGGTGGCGTGCTGCTCTCACCGGGGCGGGACCGCACCGACGGGTTTTTCGTCGCGAGGCTGGAACGGGCGTGCTAGAGAAATCGGCCCGACCGATTTGGGAGAAGATCATGCGTTACGCGCCCTTTGCCATTGTCGCCGCTCTCGGCCTCGCCGCGGTTTCGACCATGGTGCAGGGGCAGAAACCGGATACCGAGATCGATCCCCGGTCGCAGCAATTGCTCACTGAAGCGCGCGCAAAGCTGGACAAGGGCGAGCTGTCGCCGGCGATCGACGCGCTGGAGACGGCGCTGGCGGTCGATCCGCGCAATCGCGGCGCGTTCGTCGCGCTGGGCGATGCGGCGCGGGCGCAGGGCCTGCCGGGCAAGGCGGTGCGCTTCTACCGCGAGGCGCTGGAGCTGGAGCCGGATGATGTCGCCGCGCTTGCCGGCCAGGGCGATGCGCTGGTGCAGAAGGGCGCGGTGACCAAGGCGCGCGAGAATCTGGCGCGGATCAAGCGGCTGTGCGCCGATCCCTGCCCGCAGGCGGTGACGCTGGCAGCGGTGATCGACAAGGGGCCGCCGCCCGCCATCCAGTCGGCCGAGGCCAGCCCGAAGCTGCCCGGCGCGGTCGAGGATGCCAAGCCGCAGCCGCAATGATCGCGGCCGTTGGCGATGCGCCGCGCCCCGAGCGCTTCGTCGCCTAAGTCCGGTGCCGTGCGGCTCACCCCCGTGCGGACCGGCCCGCAACCGGCCCGCAGCAAGGCTTTGACCTGACATGAACGCCATTTCCCCGACCCCGCTGATCGCCGACACGCTGCCCGGCGCGGCGCCGCGCCCGGTGCGGGCGGCGGGCGGCCGGGCGCTGGCGCTGATCCTGCTTGGCGCGCTGGCATCGGCCGGGGTGATTCTGTGGGCCGTGGGCAGCGTGGCGCTGGCGGCGGGCTTTGGCGCCGGGACGCTGGCGCTGGCCGGCATCGCGCTGGCGCTGCGCCCGGCGGTGCCCGAGCCGGTCGCGGTGGCCACCGGGCGCGGCGGCGATCCGGCGCTGATGAACGCGGTGATCGAGAGCGACACCATCGCCGTCGCGGTGACCGACCGGCATGGCGCGCTCGTCTGTGCCAACGACCTGTTCGGCAGCTGGTTCGACGGCTATCGCGCGCCGCCGGGGCTGGGCGTCGGCGATATCGGCGTGGCGCGGCTGACGGCGGCGGGGCGCGATGCCTGGCGCGACGGGCGCGGCCGGGTCGAGCGGCTGAACCGCGAGGCGATGCAGCTGACCGTCGATGTCGTGCGCGCCGGGATTGGCGAGGACCATCTGGTCTGGCGCTTCCGGCCGGTCGCCAGCTTCGATCTGGTCAAGGAGGCGCGCCGCCTGCTGGCCGGCGATGCCGGCGAACGGCTGGGCGAGGCCGGGATCATGGCCGCGCTGGTTGGCGGCGACGGGCGGATCGGCGGCGGCAACCGCGCCTTTGCGCTGCGCGCCGCCGGCCGGCCCGATGCGGCGATCGAGGGGCGCGATTTCGTCACCTTGCTGTCGGCCGACAAGAACGGCCTGATCCGGTTCGAGCGCGAGGGTGCGACCGGCGGGCCGCTGCGGCTGTTGCAGGTGCCGTTTGATCCCAATGATCCGGCCGGGGCGACGCTGGTTTTCCTGCTCGACGACGATGCGACGCCAAGGCTGGGCGAGGGCAGTGCGTCCAGCCATCTCGAAACCCTGCTCGGCATGTTGCCGCTCGGCTTCGCGCTGGCCGACCGGGACGGGCATTTCCTGTTCATGAACGAGGCCTTTGCCCGCGCCGCCGGGGTGGACGGACAGGCCCCGCCGGTGTTCCCGAGCGACCTTGTGGTGCGCGAGGACAAGGGCGTGGTGGCCGACACCGTCCGCCGCTTCGCCTCCGGCCCGCCTATGTCGGGCGACATTGCGGTGCGGCTGCGCGCGCGGCCCGATGATCCGGTTGCGCTGTCGATTGCCGGGGCGCGCGGCCTTGGCGATGCGACGGTGCTGCTGTCGCTCAAGGACAATGCCGAGGAATCGCGGCTGAAGCGCCAGGTCGCGCAGGCGACCAAGATGCAGGCGGTGGGCCAGCTGGCGGGCGGCGTCGCGCATGATTTCAACAACATCCTGACCGCGATCATCGGGCATTGCGATCTGATGCTGATGCGCCACACGCCCGGCGACAGCGATTATGACGATATCCAGCAGATCCGCGCCAACTCCAACCGCGCCGCCAGCCTGACGCGCCAGCTGCTCGCCTTTTCGCGCCAGCAGACGCTGCGCCCGCAGGTGTTGCAGCTGCCCGATGTCGTGTCGGAAGTGTTCAACCTGCTCAAGCGGCTGCTGGGCGAGACGATCACCCTGACCGTCAAGCATGGCCGCAATCTGGGATCGGTGCGCGCCGACCCCGGCCAGCTCGAACAGGTGATCGTCAACCTCGCCGTCAATGCGCGCGATGCCATGCCCGGCGGCGGCACGCTGACGCTGCAAACCTATGCGGTGTCGAACGCCGAGGTGCGGCGGATGAACAGCGACATCCTGCCGGTCGGCGATTACACGGCGCTGCGCGTCACCGACACCGGCACCGGCATTCCCGCCGATGTGCTGCCCAAGATTTTCGAGCCGTTCTTCACCACCAAGGAAGTCGGCAAGGGGACGGGGCTGGGGCTGTCGACCGTTTACGGGATCGTCAAGCAGTCGGGCGGGTTCATCTTTGCCGAATCCGAACTGGATCAGGGCACGAGCTTCGTGCTCTATCTGCCCGTCCACAAGGCCGATGCGCAGGCAAGCGCCGCCCCGGCCATGCCCAAGGAGCGCCCGTCCGAACTGTGGGGCAGCGGCACGATCCTGCTGGTCGAGGACGAGGCGATGGTCCGCGCGGTCGCCGAACGGGCGCTGACCCGCCATGGTTATAAGGTCGTCACCGCAACCAATGGCGAGGAGGCGCTGGAACAGCTCGAAGCGCATGAGGCGTTCGACCTGCTGATTTCCGACGTCGTCATGCCGACGATGGATGGCCCGACGCTGGTCCGCCATGCGCGCGAGCAATATCCCGATCTGCCGATCCTGTTCATGTCGGGCTATGCCGAGGAACAGCTGCGCAAATCGATTGACATTGCCCGTGTCGCCTTTCTGCCCAAGCCGTTTTCGGTGCAGCAGCTGGCCGAGGCGGCGCGCGCCGCGCTCGCTCCCAAACAGGGGGCGGACGGCGGGCCGCCGCCCGCCGCGTGATCGCAGCACTTTGGCCGGCCCGGACAATCGGCTAGACTCGGGCCGATGACCATGACCGCCCCCCTGCCATGCCCGGCGATCCTGATCGTCGAGGATGAGGCGCTGATCAGCCTGATGGTCGAGGATTTTCTCGATGAGCTTGGCTGTCGGCCCGCCGGGGTCGCGGCCGGGCTGGACGAGGCGCTGGCGGCGGTCGGGCAGGGCGGGTTCGATGCCGTGCTGCTCGACGTCAATCTTGAAGGCGGGGTGCCCAGCTGGCCAGTGGCCGACCTGCTGGCGGCGCGCGGCATCCCGTTTGCGTTCATGTCGGGCGGGCTGGACCTCGCGCTGCCTGCCGCGCATCAGGGTCGCCCGCTGCTTGCCAAGCCGTTCACGCTGGCAGCGCTGGCCGATATTCTGGCCATGCTGGAGCCAGCACCATCGTTCCCTACTTGTTCCTAAAGAACAAATGGCATACATAAGCCGCGTTGAACGCCGGTCGCGTTCGCTTTACGGAGGCTTTTCACCATGACGGCACAGCTCAAGGTGGTCGGGTCGGATAAGCAGGCAGGAACGATGGACAGGCAGAAAGCACTCGAAGCGGCACTCGCGCAGATCGACCGCGCGTTCGGCAAGGGCTCGGCGATGAAGCTGGGCAGCCGCGAGGCGATGCAGATCGAGGCGATCTCGACCGGATCTCTCGGGCTCGACATCGCGCTCGGCATTGGCGGCCTGCCGCGCGGCCGGATCGTCGAGATTTACGGTCCCGAATCCTCGGGCAAGACGACGCTTGCGCTGCACGCGATCGCCGAGGCGCAGAAAAATGGCGGCACCGCCGCCTTTGTCGACGCCGAACATGCGCTCGACCCCGTTTACGCCAAGAAGCTGGGCGTCGACATTGACGAGCTGATCGTCTCGCAGCCCGATACCGGCGAACAGGCGCTCGAGATTGCCGACACGCTGGTGCGGTCGAACGCCATCGACGTGCTGGTGGTCGATTCGGTCGCGGCCCTGGTGCCGCGCGCGGAAATCGAGGGCGAGATGGGCGACAGCCATGTCGGCCTGCAGGCCCGGCTGATGAGCCAGGCACTGCGCAAGCTGACCGGTTCGATCAGCCGTTCGCGCTGTCTGGTGATCTTCATCAATCAGGTGCGCATGAAGATCGGCGTGATGTACGGCAATCCGGAGACGACGACCGGCGGCAATGCGCTCAAATTCTACGCCTCGGTGCGTCTCGACATCCGCCGCACCGGCCAGATCAAGGACCGCGACGAGATTGTCGGCAACACCACGCGGGTGAAGGTGGTCAAGAACAAGGTCGCGCCGCCATTCAAGCAGGTCGAGTTCGACATCATGTATGGCGAAGGCATTTCGAAGGTCGGCGAGATTCTCGATTTGGGCGTCAAGGCCGGGCTGGTCGAGAAATCGGGCGCATGGTTCAGCTATGATTCGATCCGCATCGGGCAGGGGCGCGAAAACGCCAAACAATATCTGCGCGACCATGCCGATGTGATGGGCCGGCTGGAAAAGGCCATTCGCGGCAAGACCGAGGATGTGGCCGAGGCGCTGATGGTCGGTCCGTCCGCCGAGGATGATCTGGACGACATGTAATTCGTTTGGCGGCGGGGGCGATGGCTCCCGCCGCCGGTATGTCGGTGCCGGCACGCGGCGATGGCGGGGCGCGCGGTGCCGTGTCCGGCGCGGTGGCTGAAGCCCACGCCGTGCGGGAACTGCGCCAGGCCGTTGATCTCGGGCGTCTTCCGGGACGTGCGCCAGTCGACCCGGCCTGGAAATCCTCTATGCTCGCCATCGGGGGCGACGCGCCCCGGCATGGGAGACGCGGCGCATGACAATCATCGTCCATCATTTGGAAAACAGCCGCTCGCAGCGTGTGCTGTGGATGCTCGAAGAGCTTGATCTGACTTATGAGGTCAGGCGCTATGCGCGCAATCCGCGCACGATGCTGGCCCCGCCCGAACTCAAGCGCGTGCATCCGCTCGGCAAGTCGCCGGTGATCGAGGATGGCGGCCATGTGATCGCCGAAACCGGCGGGATCATCGAATATCTGCTGGAAAAGGGCGATGGCCAGCTCGCGCCGCCCGCGCACCGCGAAGCGGTGCTGCGCCACCGTTTCTTCCTCCATTATGCCGAAGGCTCGCTGATGCCGCCGCTGCTGGTCATGCTGGTGATCGGCAAGATGGGCCTGCTCGGCCGGCCGGCACGGCCGCGCATTCAGGCGATGATCGACACCCATCTCGATTATCTGGAAGGCGAGCTGGCCGGGCAAGATTGGCTGGTCGGCGACGGGCTGACCGCCGCCGACATCATGATGAGCTTCCCGGTCGAGGCGGCGCGGATGCGCGGTGGCCTCGATGCGCGGCGGCCCAATCTGATGGGCTGGCTGGCCCGCATCCATGCCCGGCCAGCCTATCGGCGGGCGCTGGAGCGGGGCGGCCCCTATGCCTTTGCCTGATCGGGTCCGCTGACCGGGCCAGTCCGCCCGCGCGGCGGATGGCCCCGGCGGCCGGGGGTCAATCCCCGGCCTTGGGATCCCAGCTTTCGGGCGGCAGCGGCCCGGCGCGATTGCTCGGCGCGCGCGGGGCTTCGATCTCGGCCGGATCGACCGGGTCGAGCGTGCCTTCCCAGCGGGCGACGACCGCGCTTGCCACGGCATTGCCGACCACGTTGGTCGCCGACCGGCCCATGTCGAGGAAATGATCGACGGCGAGGATCAGCAGCAGCCCGGCTTCCGGAATGTCGAAAAAGGACAGGGTGGCCGCGATGACGACCAGGCTGGCGCGCGGCACGCCCGCCACCCCCTTTGACGTCACCATCAGCACCAGCAGCATCGTGATCTGCTGGCTGAGCGACAGGTCGATGCCATAGGCTTGGGCGATGAACATGGTCGCAAAGGTCATGTACATCATCGAGCCGTCGAGATTGAACGAATAGCCGAGCGGCAGCACGAAGCTGGCGATGCGCGGCGGCACGCCGAACCGGTCAAGCGCCTCGAGCGTGCGCGGATAGGCGGCCTCGGACGAGGCGGTCGAGAAGGCGAGCAGGATCGGTTCGCGGATGTAGCGGATGAGCAGGCCCGCGCGCCGCCCGATGACGAGGAACGCCGCCGCGCCCAGCACCAGCCACAGCACCAGCAGCCCCAGATAAAAGCTGCCCATGAAATAGGCGAGATCGCCCAGCACCTGCGGCCCGCGTTCGGCAAGCGTGCCGGCCACCGCTGCGAACACCGCGACGGGGGCGACCCGCATCACATAATTGGTCACCTGCAGCATCACCTGCACAAGCGCTTCCAGCCCGCGCACCAGCGGTGCGGCCTTCTCGCCCACCGCCGTGATGGCGACGCCCAGGAACAGCGAGAACACCACGATCTGCAGGATCTCGTTGGCGGCCATCGCCTCGACCATCGAGGCGGGGACGAGATGGGTGACGAAATCCTTGAGGTTGAAGCCCGCCTTGGCGACCCCGGCATCGGCCGACACCGGCGGCAGCGGGAAATCCAGCCCGACCCCCGGCTGGAACAGGTTGACCAGCACCAGCCCGAGGCTGAGCGAGACCAGACTTGCGGTCAGGAACCAGCCGACCGCGCGCACGCCGACGCGGCCAAGCGCGGCGGTGTCGCCCATATGCGCGATGCCGACGACGAGGGTCGAGAAGACGAGCGGCGCGATGATCATCTTGATCAGGCGCAGGAACAGCCCGGTGACGATGGAGAAATAGCCGGCAATCTCGGTCAGCCGCGCCTGATCACCCACCGAGGCGTTGAGCACCCAGCCGACAAGGATGCCGAGCAGCAGCCCGGCGAGGATGTAATAGGTCAGGCGTTTCGCCACAGGTCACTCCAGAATCAGCCGGGCCACGCAAAGGCGATCCGGCCCGCCCGGTCAAGCCGCGCATGGCCGGGCGGGGTCAGCCGAGGCGTGCGATCATTGCACCGCAGCCGGCCGGGGATCGACCGAGGGCAGCAGCCGCGCCGGCGCGCGCGGCCCGGCGGCGACTTCGAACGCATGGCCAAGGCCGATCAGCAGCGCCTCCGACCAGGCGGGGCCGATGAACGACAGGCCGACGGGCAGCCCGCGCACCATGCCCATCGGCACGGTCAGATGCGGATAGCCTGCAACCGCGGCCAGCCCGCCCGGCCCGCCACCGCCAATCTGGTCGCCATTGACGGTGTCGATCATGAACGCCGGGCCCATGGTCGGCGCGATCAGGGCCACGACCTTGTTGTCAGCGAGCATCCGGTCGATGCCCTCCGCGCCCGCCATCCGCCGCGCCTTGGCACGGGCTTTCTGATATTCGGGGTCGTCCAGCCCCTTGGTCGCTTCGGCCTGGATGAAGATGTCCTGCCCGAACAGCGGCATCTCCCGGTCGGCCTCGGCGGTGTTGAACGCGATCAGATCGGCAAGGCTGCGGGTTTTGACGGTGTCGGGCGTGGCGGCGAGATAGGCGTTCAGCCCGGCTTTGAACTCGGTCAGCAGCACCTGATATTCGGCCGCGCCGATTTCGCCACGGCCCTTGAACTCGGCAATGTCGACCAGCACCGCACCGGCGGCGCGCAGCGATGCCAGCGCCTGTTCGAACACGATGTCGGTTGCGGGCGAATAGCCGGCGGCAAAGCGCAGCACCCCGATCCGCTTGCCCGCCAGCGCGCGCGGATCGAGTGCGGCGACATAATCGGCGCGCCGGGCATCGGCCTCGGCGGTTGCCGGGTCGGCGGGGTCGCTGCCCGCAATCGCGGTCAGCAGCCGTGCGGCATCGGCCACGCTCGCCGCCATCGGGCCGGCAGTGTCCTGCGATGCGCTGATCGGGATGATGCCGGTGCGCGACACCAGCCCGACCGTCGGCTTCAGCCCGACAATGCCGTTGAGTGCCGCCGGGCAGGTGATCGACCCGTCGGTTTCGGTGCCGATTGCCATGCGCACCATGCCCGCCGCCACCGCCGCACCGCTGCCCGAGCTGGAGCCGCAGGAATTGCGGTCAAGCGCATGCGGATTGCGCGTCTGCCCGCCGACCGCGCTCCACCCCGAAATCGAATGGGAGGAGCGGAAGTTCGCCCATTCGCTGAGATTGGTCTTGCCGATCACCTGCGCGCCCGCCGCCTTCAGCCGCGTGACGAGCGCCGCGTCGCGCGCGGGCAGGTTGGAGGCCAGCGCCAGGCTGCCTGCCGTGTTGGGTAGGCCGGCAAGGTCGATATTGTCCTTGATCAGCACCGGTTCGCCGAACAGCTGCCCGCGCGCCATGCGCTGCCGGTCGGCGCTGCGCGCGCGGGCGACGGCATCGGGGACGGTGGCGATCACCGCACGCACCGCATCGTTGCGGCGGGCGATCCGATCGAGCGCGGCGCGGACATTGGCCTCGGCAGAGGCAGAGGCAGAGGCGTTGGCGGGGCGGGCGGCCCCATTTTGCACCGGCTGGGCCGATGCCGGCACTGCGATGGCTGCGATCAGCGCCATGCCGGCCGTGGTCGCCAGCCATGCCCTGACCGTCCGGCCTCCTGCCGGGTGTCGCTGTCCGCCCATCGTCATCGCCTCCCTTTTGGCGGCAGCATGGCGCGGACGATCAGCGGCGTCGAGTCCCGCAGCGGGCCGGATTGGCGCGATGCCGCGACACACAAAAAAGGCGGCGATCCGAGGATCACCGCCCTTTCGTTTTTCAGCCGAGGCTGACGAAGCTTACTTGGCTTCGACAGCGTTGCCGGCCGCGTCCGCCGCGTTGTCAACGGCCGCAGCGGCGTTGTCCAGCGTGTTGGCGGCGGCGTCGACGGCGTTGTCGGTGGCGACTTCGACGTTCTCGGTGAGGTTCTCAACGGCCGCTTCGACGTTCTCGGCAGCGTTTTCGACGTTCTCCGACTGCTGCTGACCGCAGGCGGCCAGGGTCATCAGGCCGGCAGCGGCGAGAACAAAGGTCAGCTTCTTCATTCCAATATGCTCCCCAAAAGGAAAATCCGCGCTCGGCCTGCGCCGTCGCGAGCGGCCCTCTTAGCGCCTAGCGCGTTCCAGTCAAACTGTTTTGGTTGAGAAGCGGCTCGGGCGCGGAGGCGGCTTCGGCCAGCATCGCCGTCCATGCTGCGACATTCTGGCGCAGCTGCACGCGGTCGATCTTGTCGAGCGTGTCGTCGGGCGTGTGGTGCAGGTCGAAATAGCGGCTGCCGTCCTGATTGAGGTCGACCGTGCTGACGCCAGCGCGCGACAGCGGGCCAAGATCGGCGCCGGCCCCGGCCGGGCCGCGCCCGCGTGTCACGCCCAGCGGTGCCAGCAGCGCCGCCAGCCGATCGGCAAAAGGTGCTGCCGCTTCGGGCAGCTTGGTCTGCACGCGCCACACCCGGTCGGCCCCGAAATCCGATTCGGCAACCAGCGCATGCGGTTCGGCGCGGTGGGCGCGGGCATAGGCCTGGCCGCCCAGCCCGCCGATTTCCTCGGCCCCGAACAGGATCACGCGGATCGTGCGGCGCGGGCGGCCGGCATCCATCACCCGCTTGGCCGCCGCCGTCGTGATCGCAACCCCGGCGGCATTGTCGATCGCGCCGGTGCCCAGATCCCAGCTGTCGAGGTGCCCGCCAATCGCGATGATGCCCGCGTCGGGATCGGTGCCGGGCACTTCGGCGATGACATTGCCCGATTGCTGCGGCCCGGTATGGCGCGGGGTCAGCACCAGCCTGATCCGCACCGGGCTGTTGCTGCCCGAGCCGGCGCGCCGCATCAGCCGTTCAATCTGGTCGGCATCGGGGTTGGACAAGGCCGCCGCCGGGATCGGCGCGACGCCGGGCTCGAACACCGTGCTGCCGGTATGGGGCATGCGGTGGCTGTCGGTGCCGATCGAACGGATCAGGATTGCCGCCGCGCCTTTTTTGGCGGCGATGTTCGGCCCCGCCCGGCGGACGCCGCCGACATAGCCATAGCTCGAGCCGTCCTGCGTCGCGCGCATCGCATGGCCGATATAGACGATCCGCCCGGCAACCGAGGCCGGCGGCGCGGCTTCGAGCGCGGCGAGCGATGGCAACATCACCACCTCCGCCTCAAGCCCCGTGGCCGGCGTCGCGCCGCTGTTGCCCAGCGCGGTCAGCGCCAGTTTCTGGGGGGCGGGGCCGGTGATTTCGCCGCGTTCCTCGCCGCGTTCCCAGCCGGGGATTTCGAACGTTTCGATGCGCACATTCTGGAAACCGAGCGCCTTCAGTCGCGCGACCATCCAGGTCCGCGCCGCCGCCTCGCGCATGCTGCCCGCCGGGCGCGGCCCGATTTCGGTCGTCAGCCCTTCAAGGATCGACCATGCCAGCTCGTCCGTCAGCGCCGCCTCGCGCAGGTCGGCGGCGGGCGGGGCCGCAAGCGCGGGGAGGGGAAGCGCCGCGCCGAGCAGGAGCAGCATCGGGGCGAGCCGGCGGGCCGGGCTGGAATGTCGGTTTTTCATGCACCTGTGGGTATCGGCCGGGCTGCGGTTTGCCAAGCCATGCCGCCTCGGCTAGGGCGCGTGGCAAACCCCCAGACCTGAAGACCCTCAACTCCGGAGACATGGCCGATGGCCGTCCAATACAGCTTTGTCATGAAGGGGCTGACCAAAACCTTCCCCGGCCAGCCCAAGCCCGTGCTCAACAACATCCACCTGCAGTTCCTGCCGGGCACCAAGATCGCGATCATCGGTGTCAACGGCGCCGGCAAGTCCACGCTCATGAAGATCATGGCCGGCATGGACACCGAATATCAGGGCGAGGCCTGGGCCGCAGAGGGCATCCGCGTCGGTTATCTGCAGCAGGAACCGCAGCTTGATCCGAACAAGACGGTCAAGGAAAACGTCATGGACGGCGTCCGCCCGGTCGCCGATCTGGTCGACCGGTTCAACGAGATTTCGAACCTGATGGCCGATCCGCCCGAAGATGCGGATTTCGACGCGCTGATGGCCGAAATGGGCGAGCTGCAGGAAAAGATCGACGCGGTCGATGGCTGGACGCTCGACAACCAGCTTGAAATCGCGATGGACGCGCTGCGCTGCCCGCCGGGCGACTGGTCGGTCGAAAACCTGTCGGGCGGTGAGCGCCGTCGCGTCGCCTTGTGCCGGCTGCTGCTCGAAAAGCCCGAAATCCTGCTGCTCGACGAACCGACCAACCATCTCGACGCCGAAAGCGTCGCCTGGCTGGAACGGCATCTGATCGACTATCCGGGCAATGTCATCCTCGTCACCCATGACCGTTATTTCCTCGACAATGTCGTGGGCTGGGTGCTCGAAATCGACCGTGGCCGGGGCATTCCGTTCGAAGGCAATTACAGCCGCTGGCTCGAAGCCAAGGCCAAGCGCATGGAACAGGAAGAGCGCGACGAGGCCGGGCGGCAAAAGGCGATCAAGGAAGAGCTGGACTGGATCCGGCAGACGCCCAAGGCGCGTCAGGCCAAGTCCAAGGCGCGTATCCGCGCGTTCGACGAGCTGGTCGAGCGTCAGGAAGCGCGCGCGCCCGGCAAGGCGCAGATCGTCATCCAGACGCCCGAACGCCTTGGCGGCAAGGTGATCGAGGCGCGCGGCCTGACTAAATCCTATGGCGACAAGCTGCTGTTCGAGGATCTGAGCTTCACCCTGCCGCCGGGCGGCATCGTGGGCGTGATCGGCCCGAACGGGGCCGGCAAATCGACGCTGTTCCGCCTGATCACCGGGCAGGAAAAGCCCGATGCCGGCGAGATCGACATCGGCCCGACCGTCCAGCTCGGCTATGTCGACCAGAGCCGCGATGCGCTCGATCCCAACAAGAATGTCTGGGAAGAGGTGTCGGGCGGCCATGACCTGATGACCATCGGGAAGCATGAAATGTCGACCCGCGCCTATGTCGGGGCGTTCAACTTCAAAGGGCCGGACCAGCAGAAAAAGGTCGGCCAGCTGTCGGGCGGTGAGCGCAACCGCGTGCACATGGCCAAGATGCTGAAAAAGGGCGGCAATGTGCTGCTGCTCGACGAACCGACCAACGATCTCGACGTCGAGACGCTGCGCGCGCTCGAAGAGGCGATCGAAAGCTTTGCCGGCTGCGCGGTGGTGATCAGCCACGACCGCTTCTTCCTCGACCGGCTGGCGACGCACATCCTCGCGTTCGAGGGCGACAGCCATGTCGAATGGTTCGAGGGCAATTTCGAAGCCTATGAGGAAGACAAGCGCCGCCGCCTCGGCGACGAGGCCGACCGGCCGCACCGGATGAGCTACAAGAAGCTCACCCGCTGAGACGGGCGGACAGCGCGCAATCGATGAAGGGCGGCGGCACGCAGGTGTCGCCGCCCTTTTTCATGCGCGCGCGGATGAGTGGACGCGCGCGCGGGCGCAGCCGACATGCAATGCCGGGGGGTAACGGGACTGGCGAAGCGGGGAGGGATCGCCGACATCTCTCCCCAGCGGGGGAGAAAAATGCCGGCAGATCAAAGGCTCGCTGGCTCCCCGGGCCTGATTCGAACAGGCGGCCGTCCGATTAACAGTCGGATGCTCTACCGCTGAGCTACCGGGGAATGCCGTAGCGAGGCCGCGCCTATACCAAGGCTTTCGGGCTTTGCAACCCCCGCGCTGCAATGATTTGCACGCGGGCGCTCAGACGACGAACTGTTCCATCGCGATCCGCTCGTCGAGCGCATGTTCGGGGTCGAACATCAGGCTGAGCGTGAAGGCGCGGTCGATGGTGACATTGACCACGGCAACGTCGCGCACCTCGCGCTGGTCGGCCACGGCGGAGACAGGGCGCTTCACCGCATCGAGCACGCGGAACCTGACCGGCATCGATTCGGGCAGGATCGCCCCGCGCCAGCGCCGCGGGCGGAACGGGCTGATCGGGGTCAGCGCATTGAGCCCGCAGCCAAGCGGCAGGATCGGGCCGTTGGCGGACAGGTTATAGGCGGTGGAGCCGGCCGGGGTGGCGACCAGCACGCCGTCGCACACCAGCTCGTCGAGCACGACCCGCCCCTTGACCCTGACTTCCAGCTTCGCAGTCTGGCGCGTTTCGCGCAGCAGCGACACCTCGTTGATCGCCGGCAGCTCGACCCGCAGCCCGTCGATCGTCTCCGCCTCCATCTTGAGCGGCGAGACATCGAACCTTTTGGCGCGGGCCAGCCGCTCGTCGAGGCGTTCCACGCTCCAATTGTTCATCAGAAAGCCGACCGTGCCGCGATTCATCCCATAGACGGGCAGGATGCGCCGCCGCTCGAGCATCGCGTGCAGCGTTTGCAGCATGAAGCCGTCGCCGCCCAGCGCGACGACCATTTCGGCCTCGTCGAGCGGCACCCAGTCATAATGGGCGCGCAGCTCGCGCTCGGCCTCCTGCGCCACGTCGACCGGGGCAGCGAGCAGGGCGCGTTTCGTCATCATCCCCCCGTGACACTCATGTGCCGGGCGACGGCCGGGCGTTCGATGTCGAAATCATGCGCGCGCGGCTTGATCCGCATGGCGGTGTCGAGCGCGGCATCGATGCCCGCCGCGCCGCCCGCTTCCCAGGCGGCACGCAGATCGACGCTGTCGTCGCGCCCGAGGCAGAGATAGAGCCGGCCTTCCGCCGTCACCCGCACCCGGTTGCAGGTCGCGCAGAAATTGTCGGTGAGCGGCGAGATGAAGCCGATGCGGATGCCCAGCTGCGGCGCGTCGAAATAGCGCGACGGCCCGGCGGTGCGGTGGCGGCTGGGCACCAGATCGACCGTGCGCGCAATCTGCGCCCGCGCGTCGCCGGCGGCAAGGAAGCGCCCGCTGCGATCCTCTGCGACATCGCCCAGCGGCATCGTCTCGATGATCGACAGGTCATGACCGTGCGCGCCGCACCAGCGCGCCATGGCCGGAAATTCGTCGTCATTGATGCCGGCAAGCGCGACCATGTTGATCTTGACCTGCATGCCAGCCTCGCGCGCGGCGGCGATGCCGGCCAGCACGTCGGTAAAGGCATCGCGGCGGGCAATCGCCGCGAACCGGCCGGGATCGAGCGTGTCGAGGCTGACATTGACCCGGCGGATGCCGGCATCGGCCAGCCGTGCCGCAAGGCCCGCCAGCCGCGCGCCATTGGTGGTGAGCGTCAGCTCCTCCAGCCCCGCACCCAGCAGCCGGCCGAGCCGTGCCGCCAGATCGGGCAGGTCGCCGCGCACCAGCGGCTCGCCCCCGGTCAGGCGGATGCGCCGGATGCCGCGCCGGACCATGTGCGCGGCCATCGCCTCGATCATCTCGGGCGGCATCAGCCGGCTGCGCGGCATGAAGCGCATATCCTCGCCCATGCAGTAACGGCAGCGGAAATCGCAGCGGTCGGTGACCGACAGGCGGACATAGTCGATCCGCCGGCCAAAGCCGTCGACCAGCGCCGGATCATGCCGGTCGCTCAGCGCCCCCGGAGCCGCCGGGGCGTTCATAACGGGGACGTCGCCATCGCGCGCGCAACCTAGGCAGCGCATCGCGTTGCGGCAAGCCGTTGGGGGCTGGGCAGCGCATTGCGCTGCGGCAACCCATTGGCGCCCGAGCAGCGCATTGCGCTGCGGCAACCCATTGGCGCCCGAGCAGCGCATTGCGCTGCGGCAACCCATTGGCGAACGCGCACAACCTGTTACTATCCGCGCTCACGAAAGGGGGCGCGATGACAGGCTTGGGCGAAGCGGAGCTGCCGTCCGCCTCGGGAACGGCGCTGTTCCTGCTGTCCTTTCGCCACCGCGACGAACTGGCCGCCGCCGCCGATCGCGCGGGATGGCGGGCGATTGCGGCGCGCCGCGCGCTCGACGCCGAACGCCGTTTTCTCCAGTCGGGCGCGCAGATCGCCATTGTCGATGCGCGCGGCGCGTTCGACGACGGGCTGGCTTCGGTGCGCGCGCTCGCCGATCCGGTGCAGGCCAATGCCGCCGCCCTGCTCGTGCTGGTGTCGCGCACCGATGTCGAGCGGCTGGGCGAAATCCATGCCGCCGGGGCGACCCATTATCTGGCCAGCCCGTTCGGCGAGGCGGAGCTGGCGCAGGCGCTGCTGTTTGCCGCCCGCCATGCCGAGCGGCTGGGCGTGCGCGTGCAGCCGCGCCAGATCCAGCCGCTGGCATGGAGCGGCGGCGCGGACGGCGTGATCCTGTCGCCGGGGCTTGCCCGGCTGATCGATGCGCCCGGCGAGCGGCTGCCGGTGCGCGCGGCGCTGGCGCTGCTCGGTTCCGGCGCGGGGGCGGCGGACGCCGATCCGCTCGCCCGGCTGCGCGCCCGCCCGCCCGAGGACGAGCTGATCTATTTCCTGCTCCCCGACCGGTTCGAAAATGGCGATCCCGCCAATGACAGGGGTGGCCTGTCCGGCCCGCGCGAGGTCACGGGCTTCGATCCCGCGCACAAGGGCTTTTTCCAGGGCGGCGATCTGCGCGGGCTGACGGCGCGGCTCGATTATATTCAGGGGCTGGGCGCGACGGCGATCTGGCTGGGACCGGTGTTCCGCAACAAGCCGGTGCAAGGGCCGAAGGGAGCCGAGAGCGCCGGCTATCACGGCTATTGGGTGACCGATTTCACCACCGTCGATCCGCATTTCGGCACCGAGGCGGAGTTTCGCGCGCTGATCGACGCCGCGCACCGGCGCGGCATGAAGGTCTATATGGACATCATCGCCAATCACACGGCCGATGTGATCCTGTACCGCGAATGCGCGCCCTGCGCCTATCGGTCGCGCGCCGATTATCCCTATCAGGCAAAAGGCGGGCTGGCCGGCCCGGCGATCAATCCGGGCTTTGCCGGCGATCATGTCCGCACCGCCGAAAACTTCGCCCGGCTGACCGATCCCGGCTACGCCTATACCCCCTATGTGCCGGCGGGCGAGGAGCGGGTGAAGCAGCCCGGCTGGCTCAACGATCCGCGCCTCTATCACAATCGCGGCAACTCGACCTTTCAGGGCGAAAGCTCGACCATGGGCGATTTTGCCGGTCTCGACGATCTGATGACCGAGCATCCGCGCGTCGTCGCCGGGATGATCGAGATTTACGGCAGCTGGATCGACCGGTTCGGCATCGACGGCTTCCGCATCGACACCGCCCAGCATGTGAACCCCGAATTCTGGGCCGCGTTCGTGCCGGCGATGCGCGCACGCGCGGCAGCGCGCGGCATTCCGAACTTCCACATTTTCGGCGAGATCGCGTTTGGCGAGGTCGATCCGGGGCGCAGCGCGCGCCACACCCGCGTCGATGGCCTGCCGTCGGTGCTCGATTTCGCGTTCCAGACCGCGATTGCCGAAACCGTGGCCGAAGGCCGGCCGACCGCGCGGCTGGCGCGGCTGTTCTTCGGCGATCCGCTCTATGAAGGCGGGGCGGCGGCGGCGCGCGCGCTGCCGACCTTTCTGGGCAATCACGATATCGGCCGGTTCGGCTGGTTCGTCGCCCGCGCCAATCCGGGTGCTGCGGCGGACGAGCTGTACCGGCGCACGCTGCTCGGCCACCGGATGCTGCTCACCCTGCGCGGCGTGCCGACCATCTATGCCGGCGACGAACAGGGCTATGTCGGCACCGGCGGCGATCAGGATGCGCGCGCCGCCATGTTCCCGACCCGGGTGGCCGCCCAGGCGCGCGAGGCGCGGCTGGGCACCGACCGGCTGGTCGGCGATGGCGGCTTCGACCCCGGCCATCCGCTCTACCGCGACATTGCCGCGCTCGCCCGGCTGCGCGCGGCGCATCCGGCGCTTCGCCGCGGCGCGCAGCAGCTGCGCCATGCCGAAGACAATGGCCCCGGTCTGTTCGCCGTCTCCCGCTTCGATCCCGACACCGGGCGCGAATATGTGATCGCGTTCAACACCGCCACCCGCCCGCTGACCGCAGCGGTCGCGGTCGAGACCCGGTCCGCCCGTTTCACCCCGCTGCTCGGCGACTGTCCGGCGGCCGCCGCGCGGCCGGGCAGCATCCTGCTCACCATCGCGCCGCTCGGATCCGTGATCTGCGCGGCTGAGGGCCCCTGATGTCGACATCCCCCATCATCCTGCCTGCGACCGGCCAGCCCTGGTGGCGCGGCGCGACCATCTACCAGATCTATCCGCGCAGCTTTGCGGATTCGAACGGCGACGGGATCGGCGATCTGCCCGGCATCACCGCGCGGCTCGATCATGTCGCGCGGCTGGGGGTGGATGCGATCTGGCTGTCGCCCTTCTTCCGCTCGCCGATGCGCGATTTCGGCTATGACGTTGCCGATTACTGCGATGTCGATCCGATCTTCGGCACGCTGGCCGATTTCGACGCGCTGGTCGCCCGCGCCCACCGGCTGGGGCTGAAGGTCATTATCGACCAGGTCTATTCGCACACTTCCGACCAGCATCGCTGGTTCGCCGACAGCCGTTCCGGCCGCGATGCCGACAAGGCGGACTGGTATGTCTGGGCCGATCCCCGGCCCGATGGCACGCCGCCGTCGAACTGGCAGTCGGTGTTCGGCGGCCCGGCATGGACCTGGGATGCGCGGCGCGGCCAATATTATCTGCACAATTTCCTGTCGTCGCAGCCCGATCTCAACTGCCACAATCCCGAAGTGCAGGCGGCGCTGCTGGGGGTCGCGCGCTTCTGGCTCGACCGGGGTGTCGACGGCTTCCGGCTCGATGCGCTCAACTTCACGATGCATGACCCGGCGCTGACCGACAATCCGCCCGCGCCCGATCACGGCCGGCCGCGCACCCGGCCGTTCGATTTCCAGCAGCATCTGCACAATCAGAGCCATGCCGACATCCCCGCCTTTATCGAGCGGCTGCGCGCGGTGATCGACGATTATCCGGACCGGTTCACCGTCGCCGAGGTCGGCGGCCCCGATCCCGATCCCGAGATGAAGGCGTTCACCGCCGGCGACCGGCGGCTGAACTCCGCCTACAGCTTCGATTTCCTCTATGCCGACCGGCTGACCCCGACGCTGGTGGCCGACGCCGTTTCCCGCTGGCCCGATAGGCCGGGGCTGGGCTGGCCGAGCTGGGCGTTTTCCAACCATGATGCGCCGCGCTGCATCTCGCGCTGGGTCGCGCCCGAGGGGCGGGAGGGGTTTGCGCGGCTGGCGCTGCTGCTGCTGATGTGCCTGCGCGGCAACCCGATCCTGTATCAGGGCGAGGAACTGGGCCTGACCCAGGTCGAGATCGGCTTTGCCGATCTGCGCGACCCCGAAGCGATCGCCAACTGGCCGCTGACCCTGTCGCGCGACGGGGCGCGCACGCCGATGCCCTGGGCGGCGGAGGCGCCGGGGCTGGGCTTTTCGACCGCGCGGCCCTGGCTGCCGCTGGGGCCGGATCACGCCCCGCTGGCGGTCGACCGGCAGGATGCCGATCCCGGATCATTGCTCAACCTCGCCCGGCGGCTGATCCGCTTCCGTGCCGCGCAGCCGGCGCTGCGCTGGGGCGATCTGGAGGTGCTGCGCGCCGATGAGCGGGTGCTGGTCATCGCGCGGCGGCACGAAACGGCGCGGCTGACCTGCCTGTTCAACCTGAGCGACGATCCGGTGCTGGTCGACACGCCGCCCGGCCCGGTGCTGATCGGCGTCGGTGATGCCGCGCCGGGGCGGCTTGGCCCGCATGCGGCGATGGTGATCGGCGGATGAGCGCGCGCCCAATGCTGCGCCGGCTGCTGGCGGCGATGCTGCTGGCCGCCGCGCCGTCCGCGCTGCTGGCCGCGCCGCTCAGCGTCACCTCGCCCGACGGGCGGATCGAGGTCGTGGTCGATACCGACAATGAGGGGCGGGCAAGCTATGCCGTCCGCCGGGGCGGGGCGGCGATCATCGCCCCGTCGCGGCTGGGGTTCCTGTTTTCCGATCAGCGCAAGTTCGAGCGCGGGCTGGTGCTGACCGATGCCGGGCGCACCACCCGCGACGAAAGCTGGGAACAGCCCTGGGGCGAATGGCGGCGGATCCGCAGCCATCACAACGAGTTGCGCGTGCGGATGCGCGAGGCGGGCGCGCCGGGCCGGGTGATTGATCTGGTGATCCGCGTGCAGGATGACGGGCTGGGCCTGCGTTATGAAATGCCTGCCCAGCGGGGCCTTGGCGACACACGGATCGCCGAGGAACTGACCGAGTTCAACTTCGCCCAGCCCGGCACCGCCTGGTGGAAGCCCGCCTTTCTGTGGAACCGCGAGGAATATCTGTACGAGCGCACGCCGCTCGATGCGGTCGGCACCGCGGCGACGCCGCTGTCGGTGCGGCTGGCCGATGGCACCCATGTCGCGCTGCACGAGGCGGCGCTGGTCGATTATGCCGGCATGGCGGTGATGCGCACCGGCGGCACCGGCTTTCGCGCGGTGCTGACCCCGGCGGCCGAAGGGGCGAAGGTCGTCCGCACCGGCCCCTGGGCGACGCCGTGGCGGACGCTGATCATCGCCGACGATGCGCCCGGCCTGTATATGAGCCATTTGATGCTCAACCTGAACGCGCCGTCGCGCATCGCCGACACCGGCTGGATCCGGCCGGGCAAGTTCGTCGGCGTGTGGTGGAACATGATCAAGGGCGAATGGAGCTGGGCGCGCGGCCCGCGCCACGGTGCCACCACCGCCAATGTCCGCCGCTATATCGATTTCGCCGCCGCGAACGGCTTTGACGGCGTCCTTGTCGAAGGCTGGAACATCGGCTGGGACGGCGACTGGTTCGGCAATGGCAATGCGATGGATTTCACCCGCCCGACCGAGGATTTCGATCTGGCGGCGATGGCCGCCCATGCGCGGCGGCGCGGGGTGCGGCTGATCGGCCATCACGAGACCGGTGGCGCGGTCAGCCATTATGAGGACCAGCTCGACCGCGCCTTCGCCTTTGCCGCCCGTCATGGCGAGGCGGTGGTCAAGACCGGCTATGTCACCGATGCCGGGCAGATCGAACGCCGGCTGGCCGATGGCCGGGTGCTGCGCGAATGGCATGAGGGCCAGTGGATGGTCGGCCATCATCTGCGCGTTCTGGAGGCGGCGGCCCGCCACCTTGTGGCGATCGACGCGCATGAACCGGTAAAGGGCACGGGCCTGCACCGCACCTATCCCAACTGGCTGGCGCGCGAGGGATCGCGCGGGATGGAATATAACGCCTGGGGCGGCAAGAACCCGCCGGGGCATGAAGCGGCGCTGGTGTTCACCCGCATGCTCGAAGGGCCGATGGACTTTACGCCGGGCATCGTCAGCCTGACCGGGCAGGATGGCAGCGCGATCCTGTCGACCCTTGCCAAGCAGCTGGCGCTGTATGTCGTGCTCTATTCGCCGCTGCAGATGGCCGCCGACACGCCCGAGGCCTATGCCCGCGCGCCCGCGGCGCTGGCGTTCATCCGCGCCGTGCCGACCGACTGGGAGGAGACGCGCGTGCTGTCGGGCGCGATCGGCGAGCATGTGACCATCGCCCGCAAGGCGCGCGGCGGCGATGACTGGGCGCTGGGCGCGGTGACCGACGGCAGCGCGCGGACGGTGCCGGTGACGCTCGACTTCCTCGATGCCGGGCGCGGCTATCAGGCGGTGATCCACCGCGACGCAGCCGCCGGCCCCGCTGCCGATATGGACAGCCGCCACCGGATGATCGTCGAAACCCGCACCGTCAGGCGCGGCGACACGCTGTCGATCCCGATGGCCCCGGGCGGCGGCTATGCGGTGCTGATCCGCCCGGTCGCGGCCCGGCGATGACCGGCCCCGCTGCCCAGATCGGCGAAGTGCCGCCCGGGCTGCACATCGCCGTGCTGGGCGGCGGCACGGCCGGGTGGATGGCGGCCTGCCTGATCGCCCGGCGCTGGCCCGGCGCGGCGGTGACGGTGATCGAGGATCCGGCGATCGGCATCATCGGGGTGGGGGAGGGATCGACCCCGCAGCTCAAGGCGCTGTTCGACACGCTCGGCATTGCCGAGGCGGACTGGATGCCGCGCTGCCGGGCCACGTTCAAGCATGGCATCCGGTTCGACGGCTGGTCCGACCGGCCGGGGCATGCCAGCTATTTCCACCCCTTTGCCGGGCCGCTCGACCTGCACAGCGCGCCCCTGTTCTTCGACCTGTGCCAGGCCCGTCAACAGGGGCTTGACGTGCCCGCCCATCCGGACCGGTTCTTCCTGTCGGCCCGGCTCGCCGCCGAGCGCAAGGCACCGCATCCGCACGAGAATTTCCCGTTTCAGCCGGGCTATGGCTATCATTTCGACTCCGCGCTGATCGGCCGGGTGCTGGCCGAACATGCGGTCGACAGGCTCGGCGTGCGCCATGTTGCGCGCAATGTCCGCGGCGCGGAGGTGGAGGACGGGCGGATCGCCCGGCTGGTGCTGGCCGATGATGCGCCGCTTGCCGCCGATCTGTTCATCGACGCCAGCGGCTTTCGCGCGCTGCTCGCCGGCGATGCGCTCAAGGTGCCGTTCCGATCCTTTGCCGATCTGCTGTTTAACGACCGCGCGGTGGTGCTGCCCGGCCCGGTCGCGCCCGATGGCCCGGAGACGCAGACCCGCGCCACCGCCCTGTCCGCCGGCTGGGCCTGGGCGATCCCGCTCCAGCACCGCACCGGCCATGGTTATGTCTATTCGTCGCGCCATCTCGACGCCGATGCCGCCGAGGCGGAGCTGCGCGCCCATCTCGGGCTGGACGGGGCCGATGCGCCGCCCGCGCGCCAGCTGACGATGCGGGTCGGGCGGCTGGCCGACAGCTGGACGGCAAACTGCCTTGTCATCGGCCTTGCGCAGGGCTTTGTCGAGCCGCTGGAGGCGACGGCGCTGCATATCGTGCAGGCGACGGTCGAAGGGTTTATCCAGGCGTTCGAGGCCGGCGGCTTCACCGCGCAGCACCGGGCCGCGTTCAACCGCCGCATCGCCGCGCGCATCGATGGCATCCGCGATTACATCGTCTGCCATTACCGGATGAACGGCCGCCGCGACACGCCCTATTGGCGCGAGGCGGCGGCGCTGACCGGCCTGTCGGCCGAACTCGATGCGCTGCTGGCGGCCTGGTCGGCAGGGGCCGATCTGGGCGCGGTGATCGAGCGGCTGGGCATTGGCGGCATCTATGCGCCCATGTCCTGGTATTGCCTGCTTGCCGGCTATGGCGCCTTTGCCGGGCCGGCGCGGGCCGCGCCGCCGCCCGCCCTTGCCGCGCGGTTGGATGCGGTGGATGATTTTCTGCGCCGCGCGGCGCGCAACTTTGGCGACCAGAATGCATGTCTGGCGCAGATGGCCGGGGCGGCCGGGAAGGACGGGGAATGGCGGGCGCAGCGATGACGGCACGGATGGAGGTGCCCGACACCGGGGCCGGCGCGCGCGGCGTCGATGCGCCGGACCTGAGGCTGTTCGTGTTCGCGCTGTTCTTCATCTTTGGCGGGATCACCAGCCTCAACGACGTACTGATCCCCAAGCTCAAAGAGCTGTTCACGCTCAGCTATGCCGAGGCGATGCTCGTCCAGTCGGCGTTTTTCGCCGCCTATTTCGTCGTCTCGCTGCCTGCTGCCGCGCTCGTCCGGCGCATCGGCTATCTGCGTGCCGCAGCGCTTGGGCTGGTGACGATGATGGCCGGGTGCCTGTTGTTCATCCCCGCATCGCTGTCGGGCCGGTTCGCGCTGTTCCTCGCAGCGCTGTTCGTGCTCGCAAGCGGCATCACGACCGTGCAGGTGGTCGCCAATCCGCTGATCTCGCTGCTCGGCCCGGCGCGTTCGACGCCCAGCCGGCTGACCTTTGCGCAGGCGTTCAACGCGCTTGGCACCACCGTCTTCCCGCTGCTCGGCGCATCGCTGATCCTGGGATCGCTGGCGACGGTCGATCCGGCGCGGCTCGCCGGCCATGCGCTGATCGCCTATCGCGCGGCGGAAACGCAGATGATCGTGCGCACCTATCTGGGGCTGGCGGCGGTGATCCTGCTCGTCGCGCTCCTCGTCTGGCGGCGGCGCGACCGGCTGGCGGGCAATGGCGCGGACGGCGCGGCCATCGCCGATGCCGGGGCTGCCGCACGGAAGAACCGGCTGCCGGCGGGGATCGATCTGCTCGCCCGGCCGCGCTTCGGCCTCGGGGCGATGGCGATCTTTCTCTATGTGGGGGCGGAGGTCGCGATCGGATCGGTGATCGTCAACTACCTGATGCAGGCCGATGTGCTGGGCCTTGGCGAGCGCGCGGCGGGGCAGCATGTGCCGCTTTACTGGGGCGGCGCGCTGATCGGCCGGTTCGCCGGAGCCGCGCTGATGCGCCGCATTGCTCCGGGAGCGATGCTGGCGGGGGTCGCGGCGGGGGCGATCGCCTTGCTGGCCGTCGCGGCAGCGGCGCAGGGTGCGCTGTCCGGCTATGCGCTGCTTGCCATCGGCCTGTGCAACGCGATCATGTTCCCGACCATTTTCAGCCTTGCCTGCGCCGGGCTGGGGCCGCGGGCGGCGGACGGATCGGGCCTGATCTGCGTGATGATCGTCGGCGGGGCGCTGATCCCGCCGCTCACCGGCCATGTCGCCGATCTGGCCGGGCTCAGGGCGGCGCTGCTGGTGCCGGCGCTGTGCTATGGCGCGATTGCGGGGTTCGGCCTGTTCGCGCGGCGGACCGCCGCCCAATGAGCGCCGCTGCCCAGCTGCTTGTCCAGGCGGCGTTGCTGATCGCCGGGCCATGGCTGTTGTGGCGGCTGTTCGGTCTGGCGCGGATCGTGCCGCTCGCGGTGCTGCAGATCGTGACCGGCGTGCTGCTCGGCCCGGCGATCCTCGGCCGGATCGCGCCCGCGGTGCAGGGGGCGATCTTCCCGCCCGGCGCGACGGCGGCGATCGGCACGGTCGCGCAGCTTGGCGTGGTATTCTATGCCTTTGCGACCGCGATGCATCTCGACAGCCTGATGCTGCGACGCAGCCGGGGTCTGGCGCTGATGGCGGCCGGATCCTTCCTTGTGCCGCTGGCCGCCGGGTTCGCGCTGGCCGTGCCGCTGGCGCGGGTCTGGCCCGATACATTGCCGGCGGGAACGCCATTCGGCCTTTATGCGGCGGCCATCGCGCTGTTGCTGGCGGTCACCGCGCTGCCGGTGCTGGCGGCGCTGCTTGATGAGCTGGGGCTGATCGGCACCGGCTTTGGCCAGCGTGCGCTCGGCCTTGCGGCGGTCACCGATGCCGGCATGTGGCTCTGCGTCGCCGCGATCCTGATGCTGGCCGGCGGTGCGGGCGTTGGCGGGACGGGCGGCGGGGGGCAGGCGGCGGCATTGCTGTGGCTGCCCGCTTACGCCCTGCTGCTATGGGCGGCGGGGCGCGGCCTTGGCTGGCTGGCGGGGCGGGGCGATGGCAGCGCGCCGCTGATCGTCGGGGCCGGTTTTGCCGCGCTGTCGGCGGCGCTTGCCGACATGATCGGGCTGGGCGCGGTGATCGGCGCGTTTGCCGCCGGCATGATGATGCCCGCCCGGCTGCGCGCGGACATGCGCGCGCGGATCGAATGGCCGTCGCTGTATCTGCTGATGCCGTTTTTCTTCATGGCGACGGGGCTGCGCATCACCGCCGATCTGCTGTCGCCCGCGCTGATCGCGCTGGTGCTGACGCTCACGCTTGCGGCGGTGATTGCCAAGGTGGCCGGGGTCGCGCTGGCCGCGCGGATCGCCGGCCTGCCCCGGCGCGAGGGGCTGGCGCTGGGCGTCGCGCTCCAGACCAAGGGGCTGATGGAGGTGCTGGTCGCGACCATCCTGGTCGAACGCGGCGTGATCGGCGAGGCGCTGTTCGCGCCGCTGATCCTGATGGCGCTGGCCTGCACGGTGCTGACCGGCCCGCTGCTGCGCCTGCTTGCGCCCGCTTGTGAACGGCCGGAGGTGCCGCTGACCGACGGGGCGGTCGCGCCGGGCCGCTGAGCCGGCGAGGGCGCTCAGCGCAGCTGGCGCTTCTCCAGCTTCCGGGCAAGCGTGCGGCGGTGCATCCCCAGCCGCCGGGCGGCCTCGGAGATGTTGAACTCGGTTTCCACCAGCACCTGATGGATATGTTCCCATTCGACCGTCTTGATCGAGGATTGGCGGCCATCGACCGGGGCGTCGACATCGCCGCCGATGCGCGCGAACGCCGCCTCGATATCGTCGGTGTTGGACGGCTTGGCGAGATAGTGATCGGCGCCGAGCTTGATCGCCTCGACCGCCGTGGCGATGCTCGCGAAACCGGTGAGCACGACGATCCGCGCGTCGGGCAGCGCCTGGCGCAGCGTCTGGACACAGGCGAGCCCCGATGCGCCGCCGGCCAGTTTCAGATCGACGACCGCATGGCTGGGGCGCGCCCCGGTCGCGAGCAGGGCCGCCAGCTGGTCATGCCCGGTCGCGGTCGCCACCTGATAGCCGCGCCGTTCGAACGAGCGGGCAAGGGTGCGGGCAAAGGCGGGATCGTCCTCGACGATCAGCAGAAGGGGCGGCGCGCTCATGCGCCCGCCCGGTCGGGCACGGTCAGCGCCGCCAGCGGCAGCCGGATCGTCACCCGCGCGCCGCCTTCGGGCAGGTTGGTGCCCGCGGCGGTGCCGCCCAGCTTCCTGACCACATTGACCAGCAGGAACAGCCCCAGCCCCGCCCCCGGCCGGTCCTTGGTCGAGCGATAGGGGCGGCCGAACCCGTCGAGCAGATCGGCGGGAAAGCCCGGTCCCCGGTCGGTCACGCTCAGCACCAGCGCCCTGCCGGCGAGCGTCGCGTGCAGGCCGACCCAGTCGGGCGACACCTCGGCGGCATTGTCGATCGCGGTGCCGATCACCTGGCGCAACGCGGGGTCCGACAGGATCGGCAGGTCGGTGGCAAGATCGTCGGTCAGCTCCAGCCGGCGCAGCCCGCGCACCCCCTGCCATTCAGCGACGATGCCGGCCAGAAAGGCGCGCAGCGTCGTGCGTTCGGTCGCCTCGCCGCGCGCCTCGCCGGCCGACATCAGGATGCCGCTGACGATGGTCTTGCAGCGCCGGATCGCGGCCTCCATGTCCTCGATATCATCGGCAAGCGCCGGCTGGTCCTGCACCTCGGGCAATGTCCGCCAGTCATTGACCAGCACCGACAGCGTCGCGAGCGGCGTCCCCAGCTCATGCGCCGCGCCCGAGGCGAGCAGCCCCATGCGGATGATGTGATCCTCCTCCGCCGCGCGCTGGCGGATCGCGGCCAGCGCGGCGTCGCGTTCCTTGAGGTTGCGGGCGATGCGGGTGACGAACGCGACCAGCAGGATCACGATCAGGATGAAGCTGACGATGCTGCCCTGAAGATAAAGGCCAAGCGGCTGCGCGTCATAGGGCGGCGGCAGCTCGAGCGGCACCGGATCGACCGCCAGCACGAACAGCGCGAACAGGCTTGCCCCCACCACCGCCCAGGACGCGCCAGAGGGCAGCAGCACCGCGCCGATCACCACCTGAAGCAGAAACAGCCAGACGAACGGATTGGCGAGCCCGCCGGTGAAATGCAGCTGCCAGGTCAGCGCGCCGACATCGAACAGCAAAGCGGCAAGCAGCGCAGGCTCGGACACCGACTGGCGGCGGCGCAGCGCCGGCAGGCTGATCAGATTGATCGCGACCAGCAGCAGCAATGTGCCGATCAGCGGCGCGAGCGGCAGCCTGATCCCCATCGGCCCGTGCACGACCAGGATCGTCGCCAGCTGCCCGCCCACCGCCAGCCAGCGCAGCTGGACGAGCAGCGCCATGTTGCGGAGGCCCGCGTCAGGCGCGGCATCCGGGGGTGCGGCTTCTGGAGGAGCGGCGGGGTCCGGGGCGGCGATGCTCACCCGCGCCGCCATAGCAGAGCCGCGCCCAGCCCGCACCCCGCCGCCAGCGCCAGCCAGGTGAGCGCATAGACGAGATGATTGTCGGCAAAGCGCACGACCGTCAGCCCGCCAACCGGGAGCCCGCCGCGATTGGGCGTCGCATCGGCATCGATGAAATAGGGCGCGGCCCGGCCCAGCCGCCGTGCGGCGGCGATGGCGGCCACGTCGCGCGAATGCCAGCGGTCGCGCGCCGGATCATTGGCGCGCAGAAAACCGCCGCCCGGCTCGCTCAGCCGCAACAGCCCGGTGATGCTGACCGGCCCCGCGCCATTGCCCGCGCGCCGTTGTGCCGGATCGCGCGCGGCGGCGGGCACGAAGCCGCGATTGACGAGCACGGTAAAGCCGTGCCCGACCAGCGGGGTCAGCACCCAATAGCCGCTGCCGCGCTGCGTCACCGCCTGCACCAGCGTCTCGCGGTCATGCCGGAACGTGCCGGTGACGGTGATACGGCGATAGGCGTCGCGCGCGGCGCTGATCGCGGCCCAGTCCGCCGGGCCGGGGGCGGGGACGGGCGGGGCGCGCAGCCGTGCCTCGACCTGCGCGATCAACGCCTGTTTCCACGCCATGCGTCTGAACTGCCAGACGCCAAGCGCAATGCCGGCGAGCATCAGGATCAGCAGCCCGCCGGTCAGCACGATGCGCGCGGCCGACGGGCGCGCGCTCACGGCATCGCGGCCGTGTCGTGCGCCATCGGCATCATGTTGCTGTTCAGATGGCTCATCACCCACAGCGATCCCGCCAGCATGATCATCACGACGATGATCGTGAAGATGAGCGAGGTCATCGTCCAGCCGCCTTCGGCCCTGGGGGTCATGTGCAGGAAGAACACCATGTGGACGATGATCTGGGCAACCGCCAGCGCCATCACCAGCACGGCGGTGAGGGTGGCCGACAGCGCCCCCGTCATCACCAGTGCGAACGGGATCGCGGTCAGCGCCACCGACAGGGCAAAGCCGATCGTGTAATCGCGCATCGAGGCATGGGGAATTTCGGCCCCGCCATGGCCGCCATGCGGATCGCCGTGCAGTTCAGCGCTCATCGCACCATCCCCAGCAGATAGACAAACGTGAAGACGCCGATCCAGATGACGTCAAGGAAATGCCAGAACAGGCTGAGACAGGCGACGCGCCGCTGATTGGCGGCGATCAGCCCGTGCCGGCCCAGCTGGACGAACAGCGTCACCAGCCACACCAGCCCGAAGGTGACGTGCAGCCCGTGCGTGCCGACCAGCGTGAAAAACGCCGACAGAAAGGCGCTGCGCTGCGGCGTCGCGCCCAGATGGATCAGATGCGCAAACTCATAGAGTTCGATGGCAAGGAACGCCGCCCCGAACAGGCCGGTGACCGCCAGCCACAGCCGGGTCTGGCCCAGCCGCCGCTGCTGCATCGCGATCATCGCCATGCCGTAGGTGAGCGACGACATCAGCAGCATCGCGGTGTTGAGCGCGACCAGCTTCAGGTCGAACAGGTCCTTCGGCCCCGGCCCGGCGGCCAGATTGCCGCCCAGCACCGCATAGCAGGCGAACAGGATCGCGAAGATGAGACAGTCGCTCATCAGATAGATCCAGAAGCCGAGCATCGTGCTGTGCCCCTCGGCATGGGGATGCTCGTCCAGCTCGTAATGGACGCGCGGCTGGCCGGGGGCGGTCATGGGGGCGGCGTGCATCGGATCAGGCTCCTGCCACATGCGGCTGGCCGGTGCGCCATGCCTCGGTCGCCGCGACCTCGGCCGCCGGGATATGATAATCGCGCTTGTAGTTGAAGCTGTGCGCGATCGCGGTGCCGATCAGCGCCACGAAGCTCAAACCGGCAAGCCACCAGATGTGCCAGACCAGCGCAAAACCGCAGACGGTGCTGATCGCCGCCAGAATGACGCCCGCGCCGGTATTGGCCGGCATATGGATGTCCTTGAACCCGGTGACCGGATGCTGCGCGCCCGCCGCCTTCATGTCGTACCAGGCATCGAGCGCATGGATGCGCGGGGTGAAGGCGAAGTTATAGGCGGGCGGCGGCGAGGTCGTCGCCCATTCGAGCGTGCGCCCGTCCCAGCTGTCGCCGCTTGCCTCGCGCAGCTCGTCGCGCTTCCAGATGCTGACCGCGAACTGGACGAGCATCGCGGCGATGCCGACCGCGATCAGCGCCGCGCCGATGGCGGCGATTGCGAACCAGATCTGCAGATCGGGATCGTCGAACACCCGCATCCGCCGCGTGACGCCCATCAGCCCGAGGACATAGAGCGGCGCAAAGGCCAGCCAGAAGCCGGTGACCCAGCACCAGAAGCTGACAATGCCCCAGCGCTTTTCCAGCCGGAAGCCGAACGCCTTGGGCCACCAGTAATTGATCGCCGCAAAGATGCCGAACAGCACCCCGCCGATGATGACATTGTGGAAATGCGCGATCAGGAACAGCGAGTTGTGCAGCACGAAATCGGCCGGCGGCACGGCAAGCAGCACCCCGGTCATGCCGCCCACGGTAAAGGTGAGCATGAACGCGACCGTCCACATCATCGGCAGTTCGAAGCGGATGCGGCCGCGATACATTGTGAACAGCCAGTTGAACAGCTTGGCCCCGGTCGGGATCGAGATCACCATCGTGGTGATGCCGAAAAAGCTGTTGACGCTCGCGCCCGATCCCATGGTGAAGAAATGGTGCAGCCAGACGATATAGCTCAGGATCGTGATGACGACCGTGGCATAGACCATCGAGGTATAGCCGAACAGCTTCTTGCCCGAAAAGGTCGAGGTGACTTCGCTGAACACGCCGAACAGCGGCAGGATCAGAATGTAAACCTCCGGATGGCCCCAGATCCAGATCAGGTTCACATACATCATCGACGACCCGCCAAAGTCGTTGGTGAAGAAGTTGGTGCCGGCATAACGGTCGAGGCCGAGCAGGGTCAGCACCGCGGTCAGCACCGGGAAGCTGGCGACGATCAGGATGTTGGCGCACAGTGACGTCCAGGTGAACACCGGCATCTTCATCAGGCCCATGCCCGGCGCGCGCAGCTTCAGGATGGTGACGATCAGGTTGATGCCCGACAGCGTCGTGCCCACCCCGGCGATCTGCAATGCCCAGATATAGTAATCGACGCCGACGCTGGGGCTGTAGGCGATGCCCGACAGCGGCGGATAGGCGAGCCAGCCGGTCGCCGCGAACTCGCCGATGAACAGCGACGCCATCACCAGCACCGCCCCCGCCGTCGTCATCCAGAAGCTGAAATTGTTGAGGAACGGGAATGACACGTCGCGCGCGCCGATCTGCAGCGGCACGATATAGTTCATCAGCCCGGTGATGAACGGCATCGCGACGAAGAAGATCATGATCACGCCGTGCGCGGTGAAGATCTGATCGTAATGATGGGCGTTCAGATAGCCTTCGGAGCCGCCGAACGCCATCACCTGCTGCAACCGCATCATCACCGCATCGGCAAAGCCGCGCAGGAACATCACCAGCCCGAGGATCATGTACATGATCCCGATCTTCTTGTGATCGACGGTGGTGAACCATTCGGACCACAAATAGCCCCAGAGCCGGTAGCGGGTGATCCCGGCGACCAGCCCCAGCCCGCCCAGCACCACGACCACCATGGTGGCGAGCACGATGGGATCGTGCGGCAGCGCGGCCAGCGACAGCTTGCCGAGCAGCGGCGAGGTTTCGGGGACGGAGAGGGCGCTCATGGCGGCAGATCCTGTCACAGCGGGCGGTCCGCAGCCGGAACGGCGCGGTCAGCCGGGGAAGCGAGGCGGGAAAGGGTGATCGGCGTCATCGGCGCGGCGCCGGGCCGGCTCAGTCCCGCACCGGTGAGCGGCGCCATGCTGACCGGCGCAGCTTCGGCGCGCGCCAGGCTCGCGCCCAGCATCGCGGGGTTGGCGCAGGCTTCGGCGACATAGCGGTCGCTCGCGCTGTCGCCGGTGCCGCGCGCGGCGAATTTGTCGTAGGCAAGCGCGCGGACATTGTAGAGCCCGGCCAGCCCCATGCCGCCGCGCGCGTCTAGCGCCATCATGTCGTGCATGCACATCTTGCCCGGCTCGGCGCACAGATTGACGATGCGGTCGAACAGCTCGGCCTCGACCGCGGCATAGCGGCGCACCGGCTCCTTCTCGCTCGGCCGCTCAAGCTTCAGATAGGCGGCGCGGTCGAGCGACGCCCCGCCGGCGCGGGTGCGCGCGACCCAGCGGTCAAACCCGCGCGGATCAAGGCTGTGCACGGCAAAGCGCATGTTCGAAAATCCCGCGCCCGAATAATTGGCCGAAAAGCCGGTGAACCGCCCGGTCTGGTTGAACACGCCGTTGAGCTTGGTTTCCATGCCCGGCATCGCATAGATCTGCCCGGCGAGCGCTGGGATGTAGAAGCTGTTCATCACCGAGGACGACGAGATGCGGAAGCGGATCGGCCGGTCCGTCGGCACCGCCAGTTCGTTGACGGTGGCAATCCCCTGTTCGGGATAGATGAACAGCCATTTCCAGTTGAGCGCGACGACCTGCACCTCCAGCGGGCGGGCGGAGGCCGTGACCGGGCGGCCCGGCGCGGTGCGGGCAAGCGGGCGATAGGGGTCGAGCAGATGCGTGCCGACCCAGGTCAGCGCGCCAAGGCAGATGATGATCAGCAGCGGCGCGGCCCAGATCAGCAGCTCAAGCTGGGTCGAATGGTCCCAGTCGGGACGGTAGGTCGCGGTGCTGTTCGAGGCACGGTAGCGCCAGGCGAACCAGATCGTCGCCGCCATCACCGGCACGATGATGACCAGCATCAGCGCGGTCGAGATCAGCACCAGATTGCCCTGCTGGCGCGCGACATCGCCCGCCGGATCGAGGACGACCATGTTGCAGCCGCCAAGCAATGGCAGCAGAACCGGCGTGAAGGCCAGAGGCCAGCGGCGGCGGTGAAGCAGGCTCATGGCCATCCAGCTACGCCTGTCGGGGCGCGGCGAACATAGGACATTTTGTCCAATGCATTGACGGGGGTCAAACGGGCATAAGCATTATCCGCGACAACAGGGCCAGCAACATCATGACCGGCAGCACCATTTCCACCACCGATGCAGAGCGCGATGCGCGGCTGGTCAACAGCGACGGTCATGGCGTCGCCCCCGGCGAAATCGCCATCGGGGTGATTATTGGCCGCACGTCGGAGTTTTTCGACTTTTTCGTCTATGCCATCGCCTCGGTGCTGGTGTTTCCAAAGCTGGTTTTTCCCTTTCTCGACCCGCTTGCCGGCACGCTCGCTTCGTTCGCGGTGTTCGCGCTCGCCTTTCTCGCCCGGCCGGTCGGCACGGCGATCTTCACCGCCATCGACCGCGCTTATGGGCGCGGGGCCAAGCTGACCGTCGCCCTGTTCCTGCTCGGCGGATCGACCGCCGCCATCGCCTTTCTGCCCGGCCATGCGGCGATCGGCGCAGGCTCGGCGCTGCTGCTGGCGCTGTTCCGCATGGGGCAGGGGGTGGCGCTTGGCGGGTCATGGGACGGGCTGGCCTCGCTGCTGGCGCTCAACGCCCCGCGCGACCGGCGCGGCTGGTATGCGATGATCCCGCAGCTGGGCGCGCCGCTTGGCCTGATCGTCGCCAGCCTGTTGTTCGCGTTCCTGATCTGGGCGCTGCCCGCGGAGGATTTTCTCGGCTGGGGCTGGCGCTATCCGTTCTTCGTCGCCTTTGCGATCAATGTCGTCGCGCTGTTCGCGCGGCTGCGGATCGTGGTGACGCCCGATTATGCGCGGCTGTTCGAACGCCGCACGCTCCATCCCGCGCCGGTGGCCGAAACGGTGCGGCACGAATGGCGCGTCATCGTGCTCGGTGCCTTCGCGCCGCTCGCCAGCTTTGCGATGTTCCATATGGTGACCGTCTATCCGCTCAGCTGGGTGTTTCTGTTCACCAGCGAGTCGCCGGTGCGCTTCCTGCTGATCGAGGCGGCAGCCGCCGCGCTCGGCGTCGGCGCAATCATGCTGTCGGGGCGGCTCGCCGATCTTTATGGCCGCCGCAACGTGCTTGCCGGGACGGCGGTGGCGATTGCCGCGTTCAGCGGCTTCGCGCCCCAGCTGCTCGGTGCCGGGGAGGCGGGTGAGGCGGCGTTCATGCTGGTCGGCTTCGTGCTGCTCGGCCTTGCTTTCGGCCAGTCGTCGGGGGCGCTGTCCGCACGTTTCACCCTGGCGCGGCGCTACACCGGATCGGCGCTGACCTCCGATCTCGCCTGGCTGTTCGGGGCGGGGTTTGCCCCGCTCGCCGCGCTGTGGATTTCGGCCAATTACGGGCTGATGGCGTCGGGGGCCTATCTGCTGTCGGGGGCGGTCGCCACGCTCGCCGCGCTGTGGCTGAACCGCGAACTTGGCCAGCAGCAGGAGGTGTGAGCGGCGATGTTCGTCGATTTCCGGGGCGATCCGCCGCCCGCCTCATGGCCGCCGCCACGCCCCGCGCTGCCCGGCCCGCGCCTTACCCGCGGGCGTGAGCGGCGGCTGATGGCGCTGGTTGCGCTCAATCTCGTCCTGTTGCTGGTCGCACCCATTGGCGGGGCGACGCTGATCGTGCTGCTGTTCGGCTGAGCCACGCTGGTGCAGGGGGTCGCCGATCCGGCTGAACCGGATCGGTCGCTCCCATCGTCATGTATCTGGCGTGCGCCGGCGTGCGGCGTGCGCGCGCGTCACTTGGCCGGGGCGCTGCCATGCTCGTCGGCATGGTCGCCATGCATGTGATGCAGATGCCCGTCATGGACGTAATCGGTGTGGCCGTCATGCTGGATGGCGGCGTGACCGCAGGCAGCGGCGTGAACATGGTCATGCTTGCCCGCAACCACGGCATGCGCCGCCTCATGGGCATACGCCGGCCCGGCCAGGCCGACCGTGCCGACCAGCATCATCGCAATCCGCTTCACCTTGTTGGACATGGCAAAAGGGCCTCCCGCCCCGGTGCAGCGCTATCGTCAACCGGCCCTTGCCGTTCGTACCGAACCGCTGCCCCGCGAACATAACATATGCGAAACGGCTTTCTGCCATGACAAAGCAAAATGATGGATGCGGGCGGGCCGCGTCGCCCGTATGGCTGATCGAGGGCCGTCCGGAGCCGGCCTCCGCCCGCGATCAGCGCAGCAGCGCCTCGGCCAGCCGCGCGCGTGCGGCGGCAGTCGCGGGCAGCCCGAACCGCAAATGGCTGTCGCTCCAGCCGAAGCGGCGCACATAAATGCCGGCCCCGGCCAGCCGCTGCCAGCAGCGCTCGGCATCCGCGACCCCGACATGGCGGAACAGCGACGTCCCGCCCGCAACCGCCAGCCCGGCGGCTGCCAGCAGGTGATCGAGATCGGCGGCGGCCTCTGCCAGCCTTGTGCGCGTTGCCGCCGCCCAGTCGCGGTCGGCATAGGCCTTCGCCCCCAGCCACAGCGCCGGGCCGCTGACCGGCCAGCAGCCGAACAGGTCGCCGCAGCGCGCGATCAGATCGGGCGGGCCGAGCAGCGCACCCAGCCGCACCCCGGCCAGCCCGTAGAATTTCCCGAACGAGCGCAGCACCACCAGCCCGTCGCGCCCGGCCAGGCCCGCCAGCGACTGGCCGGGCGCGCAATCGGCATAGGCTTCATCGACGATCAGCATGCCGCCGCGCCGCGCCAGATCATCGGCGCATGCCGCCAGATCCGCTGCGGCAAAGCACCGTCCGTCCGGATTGTTGGGGCATGACAGCATGACCGCATCGCACCCCTTGGCGGCGCTCAGCGGATCGGCGGTTTCGACGACCTCGCGGCCGGCCGCGCGCCAGGCGGCGGCATGATCGCCATAGCCGGGGGCGAGCACGGCGATGCGCCCGATCCGGGGCAGCAGCTGCGGCAGCAGGCGGATGACCAGCTCGGTCCCCGGCGTCACCACCAGCGCCTCGGCGGGCGCGCCGAATGCGTCCGCCATCGCCGTGTGACAGGCCATGCGCGCAGCCTCGGTCGGCAGATGGGCGAAGGTCTCCGCCGGCACGCCGTCCGCCGGATATGGCCAGGGATTGATGCCCGTGGATAGGTCGATCCATGGCGCGGGCGCGGCGGGGAAGGCCGCGCGCATCCGGTCGAGCGCACCGCCATGGCGGGTGAGCGCGTCGATCATCGCCAGCCTTGCCCAAGCAGCAGCGCAAGCAGCGCCGCCGCGACGATCAGCAGCGCGCGGACATACAGGGCAAGTGCGCGGCGGATCGCCCCGGCATCGGGGTCGGGCGCGCCGCCATTCAGCCAGGGTTCGGCCGCGATCCGCCCCTGATAGGCGCGCGGGCCGGACAGGCGCACGCCGATTGCCCCGGCCATCGCCGCTTCGGGCCAGCCGGCATTGGGCGACCGGTGCCGGCGCGCATCGCGCAGCATCGTGCCCAGCGCCGCCGGGCTGAGCGCGGCCAAAGCGAGCAACAGCCCGGTCAGCCGCGCCGGGACGAGATTGGCGACATCGTCCAGCCGCGCGGCGAACCCGCCAAAGGCCAGATGCCGCGCGGTGCGGTGGCCGATCATCGAATCGAGCGTGTTGACCGCCTTGTAAGCGGCAAGCCCCGGCAGCCCGAACACCAGCCCCCAGAACAGCGGCGCGATCACCCCGTCGGACATGTTTTCAGCCAGGCTTTCGATCGCCGCGCGCGCCACGCCGGCGTCATCGAGCTGCGCCGGATCGCGGCCGACGATCCGCGCGACGGCAGTGCGCGCGCCGGCAAGCTCGCCGGTGGCAAGCGGGGCCGCCACCGCCGCGACATGATCGTAAAGGCTGCGCCCGGCGATCAGGCTGGCCGCGCACAGCGCCGTGACGATCAGCCCCGGCCAGCCGGGCGGCACCGCCGCCACGATCAGCGCGGCTGTGCCCGCTGCACTGGCGATGACGGCGATGCTGGCCGTCGCGCCGCACAGAAAGCGGCTGCGCTGGCTTTGCCAGGGCCGGTTCAGCCGGGCGTCGCAGAATGCGATCAGCGCGCCCAGCCAGCCGACCGGATGGCCGATGCGGCGGTAGAGCCAGTCGGGCCAGCCGAACACCGCCTCGAGCGCGAGTGCCGCCAGCATCAGCCCGGTCGCCGGTTCCTGCGGCATGCCGGTCAGGCCGCGATCCGGGGCGGGCGCGCGGTCGCGAACAGCGCGTCGAGATCGATCGCGGCGGTCAGCGCATCGGCCAGATCGTCGAGCGCGGCCTCGACCTCCGCGTCATAGGCGAGCGTGCTGGCAGTGCCGGGGCGCAGCCGGTCGAGCCAGGCGCGGCGGAAGGCGTCGCTGCCGAACAGGCCGTGCAGATAGCAGCCCGCGATCCGGCCATCGGCGCTGATCGCGCCGTCCGGGCCATGGCCGAGCCGCAGCATCGGCCGCGACAGCCCCGGCCCGTCGGTCCGCCCGGCATGGATTTCATAGCCCTGGACGGCCGCGCCGGTCAGCGCGCACTGGCCGGTCACGGGGCGAACCTGTTTTTCGGGCGTCATCACCGTGTCGATGGCAAGCAGGTTCAGCCCCGTCGCCGCGCCGGCCGGGCCATCAATGCCGTCAGGGTCGCGGATCTGGCGGCCGAGCATCTGGAACCCCCCGCACAGGCCGAGCACATGGCCCCCGGCGCGGACATGCGCGGCCAGATCAATGTCCCAGCCCTGTGCGCGCACAAAGGCGAGATCGGCAATCGTCGATTTGGTGCCGAGCAGCAGCACGACATCGGCGTCGCGCGGCAGCGGCTGGCCCGGCGGCACGAAGCGGACATCGACCCCCGGTTCGAGCCTGAGCGGATCGACATCGTCGAAATTGGCGATCCGCGACAGCATCGGCGCGGCGATCACCAGCGGCGCGGCACGCCCCCGCCGGGGCCGGTCGAGCACCACCGCATCCTCGGCCGGCAGGCGCGATGCCGCGCCGATCCACGGAATGACGCCCAGCGAAGGCCAGCCGGTGCGGCGGACGATTTCGGCCAGCCCGTCGTCGAACAGCGCCGGATCGCCGCGGAATTTGTTGACCAGGAACCCCCGGATCATCGCCGCATCGGCGGGATCGAGCACCGCCTGCGTGCCGACCAGCGCCGCGATCACGCCGCCCCGGTCGATATCCCCGGCCAGGATCACCGGCACGTCGAAATGGCGCGCAAAGCCCATATTGGCGATGTCGCCAGCGCGCAGATTGATCTCGGCCGGGCTGCCCGCGCCCTCGACGATCACCAGATCGAACGCGGCGGCCAGCCGGGTGAAGCTTTCCGCCACCGCCGGCATCAGCGCGCCGCGCCCGGCCATGTAGCGGGCGGCATCCTGCGCGTCCTGCACCCGGCCATGGACGATGATCTGCGCGCGCCGGTCGCTCGCGGGTTTGAGCAGCACCGGGTTGAAATCGGTGTGCGGGGCAAGGCCCGCCGCCCGCGCCTGCACCGCCTGTGCACGGCCGATCTCGCCGCCATCGGCACAGGCGGCGGCGTTGTTGGACATGTTCTGCGGCTTGAACGGCGCGACGCGCAGCCCCCGCCGCCGCGCGATCCGGCACAGCCCGGCGACCAGCAGCGACTTGCCGACATCGGAGCCGGTGCCCTGAATCATCAGCGCGCGCGCCGTCACAACGGGCCGTCGATGCTGATATCGGGGCGCGGGCCGGAGCCGATGCGTGCGCGCACGCCGTAGATCGCGGCCACCCGCGCTTCGGTCAGCGTTTCCGCCACCGGGCCGTCGGCCAGGATCCGGCCTTCCTTCATCCACACCAGCCGGTCGGCATAGCGGGCGGCAAGCGCCAGATCGTGCAGCACCACCAGCACACCGCCACCCCGGTCGGCCTGCTGGCGCAGCACCGCCATCACCTGATGCTGGTGCAGCGGATCGAGCGCGGCGGCGGGTTCGTCGGCGACGATCAGCGGCGACTCCGCCGCCAGCGCGCGGGCGATATGGACGCGCGCCTGCTCCCCGCCCGACAGCGTGTCGGCCCGCCGGTCGGCCAGATCGGCCAGATCGCAGGCGGCGAGCGCGCGCGCCACCGCCTCTGCATCCGCCGGGCCGAGCCGGCCGAGCGGGCCGCCAAAGGCGAAGCGGCCAAGCGCGGCGACGTCGCGCACCCGCGCCGGCCAGGCGAGCGCGCGCGCCTGCGGCAGATAGGCGATGCGCCGCGCGCGCGTGGCGGCGGGCAGCTGCCGGGCATCGTCGCCATCGATCCGCGCGCTGCCGGCATCGGCCGCGATCAGCCCGAGGGCGAGGCGCAGCAGCGTCGTCTTGCCCGCGCCATTCGGCCCCAGCAGCACCACCAACTCGCCCGGACCCAGCCGCAGATCGGCATTGTCGACCAGCTGGCGGCCCCCGGCGGCATGGCACAGGCCGGTCGCCTGAAGCCCGATCTCTGCGAACCCCGTCATCGGCCGCGCCCCCGCCGGGCGGCGATCCAGATAAAGACCGGCGCGCCGATCAGTGCCGCGACCACGCCCAACTTCAGCTCGGCATCGGTCGGCAGCAGCCGGATCAATATGTCGGCCAGCACCAGCAGGATGCCGCCGAGCAGCGCCGAGGGCAGCAGCGACCGCGCCGGATCATGGCCGGTGAGCGGGCGGATCAGATGCGGCGCGACGATGCCGACAAAGCCGACCGACCCGGCAATGGCGACCGCCGCCCCGGTCGCCAGCCCGGACCCGGCGACCACCAGCACCCGCTGGCGCGCGACATTCAGCCCGATGCCCGCCGCCGCTTCCTCGCCCAGCGTCAGAGCAGACAGCCCCCGGCCGGTCGCCAGCAGCACGGCCATGCCCGCGATCAGGAACGGCGCGCTCAGCGCCAGATCGGCAAAGCTGCGATTGGCGACCGATCCCATCATCCATGTCACCATATCGGCCAGCGAAAACGGGTTGGGCGCAAGGTTGAGCAGCAGCGCCATCGCCGCGCCGGCAAAGCTCGACAGGCCGACCCCGACCAGAATCAGCGTCACCACCGATCCGGTGCGCGCGGCCACCAGCGCGAGCAGCGCGGTCGCCGCCAGCGCGCCGCCGATCGCCGCCACCGGCAGCAGGAATCCGGCAATACCCGCCAGCCCGTAATAGAGCATCACGGTCGCCGCGAGCGCAGCGCTTGCCGACACGCCGAGCACGCCGGGTTCGGCGAGCGGATTGCGCAGCAGCCCCTGCAACGCCGCCCCGCTGATGCCGAGCGCGCCGCCCACCGCGAGTGCGGCAAGCGCACGGGGCAGGCGGATCGCCCACACCACCGTCATGTCGCCGGGGCTGCCAAGGCCGGCCAGCGCCGTCGCCAGCCGCGCGGCGGGCAGGGGGGTCGAGCCGAGGAAACAGGCCGCGACCAGCGCCGCGATGACGGCGGCCAGCAAGCCAAGGTTGAGCCGCAAATCGGTCATTGTGCGTCTTTTGCTCCATCCGCCCCGCGTGCCAGCGCCTCGACCGCGTCGAGCACGAACCAGCCGCCACAGGCGGTCGATGCGCCGTCAAGGCTGACCACCGGGCGCTGTTTCAGCTGCGCGCGCGCGACCGGGTGGCGCGCCGCGCTCCAGCCATCGCGGTGATCGGTCTCGGTGCCGAAAAACGCCGCCGCCACCAGATCGGGACGCTGATAGGCAAGCCGTTCGAGCGGCAGCGGCCGCCAGCCCGGCTTGTCCATGAAGTTGGTCAGCCCCGCCGCCGTCATCATCGCGTGAATGAGCGTGCCCGACCCGGTCGTCACCCCGGCCGGGGTCATGTAGAGCGCCTGTGCCGCCGGCCGGTCGCCGCGCAGCCGGGCGAGCCGGGCATCCATCGCCCGTGCCAGCGCGGCCCCGCGCGCCGCCGCACCCAGCCCGTCCGCCACCTCGATGAGCGTGCGGCGGACGCCGGCCAGATCCTCGGCATAGCCGATCTGGACCACCGGCACGCCCGACCGGGCGAAGAAACGCGCCGCATCCGGCCCGCCGCCATAGGAGCGCACGACCAGATCGGGCCGCAGCACCAGCACATCCTCGGCCCGCGACGGCACTTTCGCAATCCCGGCGGCGCGGGCGCGGTGATAGGAAAAGGATTTGCCGGCATCGGGCGACAGGGCGGCGATGTGCTGGCGCGGCACCAGCGCCAGCACATATTGATCGGCGCAATAATCGAGGCTGACGACACGCAGCGGCCGGACCGGCCGCTGCGCCCCGCTGTCCGCGCCCTGCTGCCCGGCCCCGCAGCCAGCCAGGCCGGGTGCCAGGAGACAGGCAAGCAGGAAGCGTCTGATCAAAGCCTGAGCCTCACCCCGGCATAGGCCGCACGCCCGGCCGTCCCGTATCGGAAGATCGTTTCATAGACCTCGCCGAACAGATTTTCGACCCGCCCGTACAGCTCGACCGTTTCCGTCACCGGATAGCTGGCGCGCAGATCAACGAGCACATGGCCGTCGATCCGCCGGGTGTTCGCCGCATTGTCGAAACTGTCGCCGACATGGGCGATGGTCGCCCCGGTCTCCAGCCCGAACGACCAGCGATAGTCGATGAGCGCGCTCACCGTCTGTTCGGGGCGGCGGGCAAGGCGCAGCCCGGTGTCGCGGTTTTCGGTGTCGATCAGGCTGTATTGCGCGCTCAGCGTCAGCGCATCGACCGGGGTCATCCTGACCACCGCCTCGATGCCGGTCGCGCGGGTGCGGCGGATATTGTCATAGGTGCCCGACGGCCGGCCGGTGCAGATCGGTGACGGGTTCTGGAAACAGGACACGAAATCGATCTGGTCGCGGGTGTCGCGGCGGAAATAGGTCGCGCCCAGTTCCATCCGCCCGTCGATCAGCCGCTGGACGACGCCCACATCATAGCTTTTCGACCGTTCGGGGCGCAGCGCGGCATTGCCGAAATCGCTGCGCAGCTGGAACAGCGTCGGCGCCTTGAAGCCTTCGCCATAGCTGGCGCGGATCGTGGTCGCGCCGCCATTGGGGGTGAACACCCCGCTGCCGGCAAAGGTCGTCGCGCCGCCGAACGTCTGGTGATCGTCATGGCGCACCCCGCCGGTCAGCCTCAGCCCCCTGATGGGCGCGCCGCTCAGCTGGGCATAAAGGCTGTCGATGCCGACCCGCGCGGTCGATGGCACAGCCCCGAAGCTGGAGGTGGAAAAGCGCGAGCGTTCGCGCTCCGCCCCGAACACCGCCTCCAGCCGGTCGCTGGCGGTGAAGATGCCCTGATATTCGATGCGCTCGTTGCGGCCCTGGCCGGCAAAGGTGTTGACCGGCGTTGCGGCCGTGCGGTCGATATTGTCGCGGTCGGTGTCGGTATAGGTGAAGGCCAGCCGGTTGCGGAAGCGGCCGTCAAGGAAGGTGGCGTTGATGCCGGCATAGCCGACCAGCTCCTCGGTCTTCGCCACTTCGCGCGTGTCGGCAAAGGCGAACAGCGGTGCCGGAAAACCGTCAATCCCGGTCTCGCCGCGCGAATAAAAGCCGCGCAGATCGATGGCGACGTTCTGCGTCAGGTCGATCAGCAGCTTGGCGTTGGCGCCGACATTTTCATAGCCGTCACGCTCGGTGCCGCCGCGCGCCTCGCTGAACGCCGACAGGCCGTCGGTGGTGAAATAGCCGCCGCCGATGCTGGCCGCGACCGGGCCGGCGCGGCCCGAGACATTGGCCACCGCCTGATAGGTGTCGCGCCAGCCGCCCTCGGCGCGGGCATTGACTTCCCAGTCGTCGGTCGGCGCGCGGGTGATGAGGTTGACGACGCCGCCAATCGCCTGGCTGCCCCAGATCACCGATTGCGACCCGCGCACCACTTCGATGCGGGCGATGTTGCCGGTGAGCAGATTGCCGAAGTTGAAGCCGCCGCCCGGCGCGGACGGATCGTTCAGCCGGATGCCGTCGATCAGCGCGACCGTCTGGTCGGCCTCTGCGCCGCGGATGCTGACCCCGGTGGCGGTGCCGATGCCGCCATTGCGCACAAAGGTGACGCCCGGCACGGTGCGCAGCAGATCGACAACGGCATTGCTCTGCCGCGTCTCGATTTCCTCGGTGGCGATCACCGTCACCGATTCCGCCACTTCGCCCGCCGCGCGCGGGGCGCGATTGGCGGTGACGATGATGTCGCGGTCGGCAGTGCTGACGGCAAGATCGGGCGATTTGTCGGGATCGGCTTCGGCCGCCGCATCGATGGCGGCGGCAAACGCGCCGGCCGGGGCGGCGAGGGCAAGGCTGGCAAGCGCGACGGCAAGGGCGGCGCGCGAGGATTGAGCTCTGGTCATAAGTCTTCCTGCCCCGGGGTGTCCTGCACCCGGCGGTCCTGAAACGACGACAAGGGCCGACCGGCGCATGCACGCCGGCCTGGACAGCCCCTTACGGATGTCGTTTCTGGGGAAGACATATCCTCCCGCGCCCCGGGCTGGACCCGGCCAGAGCCGCGAACGACGCGATGGCAGGTCTCCTGACTCGCCGATCATCGCTTCGGGCCGTCTTCCCAGGACGTGATGTCCCAGTGACTTTGGTGGCCGTCAGCTCCCGGCTAACAGTTGCGGGCACAGTCCCGGATTTGCACCGGGTTCCCTCTTCGCCCCGCTCTCACGGGGAACCATCTGCGCGGTTCAATCGCGCATCTGTCGGCTTGCTGTCAACCGGATCGCGCGCCGATTAGAAATCGATGCCGCGCTGCGCCCGGATGCCGGCGGCGAAGGGATGCTTCACCTCGCGCATTTCGCTCACCAGATCGGCATAGTCGATCAGTTCGGGCTTCGCGTCCCGCCCGGTCAGGATCACGCCGGTGCGCGCCGCGCGCCGGTCGAGCACCGCCAGCACCTGCGCGATATCCAGATAGTCGTAACGCAGCGCGATGTTGATCTCGTCGAGCACGACCAGGTCGAATTCGCCGCCGGTGATCATCGCCTCGGCCCGGCCCAGCGCCTGCGTCGCCGCCGCGACATCGCGGTCCCGGTCCTGCGTGTCCCAGGTAAAGCCCTCGCCCATGGTGTGCCACACCAGTTCGTCGGGAAAGCGGGCAAAGAATTCCCGCTCGCCGGTTTTCCAGCTCCCTTTGATGAACTGGACAACGCCCACCCGCTGCCCCCAGCCTAGCGCGCGCGCAATCACCCCGAAGGCAGAGGACGACTTGCCCTTGCCGTCGCCGGTATGGACGAGCACCAGCCCCCGCTCCGGATCACGCGCCTCCCGCGTCTTCGCCCGCTGCGCCTGCTGCACCGCCTGCATCCGCGCCTTGTGCGCCTGCGCGTCGTGATCGGGGGTGTCGGTCATGCGGTGGGGTTCCTGTTGGGGTGGTGGAGAATCGGGAAGGGGCCGGGGCGTCGACCGTCGCCGGTAACAAAAGTCAGCGCTTTGCCAAGGGCGAAGGCTGGCTTCGCGGCGTTGCCATCCGGGTGTCCCGGGTGCGCTGTTTATAGTTTGTCACTTCGTCTATTGAGCACTGAACACCGATATTCGGGGGGCGGCGCGGGGTATCATGAGGATGAGTACCGCTACGCGCAAGGTGAGTCGGGCGGATGGAAAAACCGTCATCACGGTTGAGGCTTATTGAGGAATTGCGTACTATCGTCAGATGACGGACGCCGCTGTCACCTACTGCAACTGTATGGAAGACGTTAAGTCTCGATTGAAGCTGATACGCGAAATTACGGAGGGGCATTCGCCGCTTGGTGCCGAGGTTTTGGACGGCGAGGTCGTTTGTCTGCTGTTACGGAAGGTGCTTGAGCAAATCGCCTTCAGTTCGCTCGTTGCACACCGAGAGACCTATGAAGCCGCCCATAATGACGTTGGCAGCATATGGCGAGCGAAACGACTGCTTGAGCGATTGGAAAAGCTGCACCCTGACTTTTATCCTGCGCCGGTGCAACGCGGCGTGAGCCAACACCTCGGCGTGCAGCATCACTTCGAGCCGGTGACGGACGGCTTCCTCACGAAAGACGAGTTCGTCTTTCTATACGATACAGCGAGCGACGGTATTCACACATGGAACCCGTTCAAGGAGGCAGAGCGCGTTATAAACTTCCAGCGCCCTATCGCTGAATGGGTGGTCCGCATTGGAGCGTTGTTGGACCATCATCTCGTCCGTTTCGTGGGCACGCAAGACCTCTGGCTTATCCAAATGGACAGCCCGGAAGATCACAGGGTTCACGCATTCATCGCGCCGATGGTGGCCGAGCTATCGAAGCCGCCCACCGTCACGGTAAAGTTTAAGTTGTAAGCGAAGGTTCGCAGGGGGCTACCATAACGCTAGCACGGAAATCATAGCAGCAAACTGCAGTGCCGCCTTGCGGCGTAAGTCGATGCTTTTATGGCAGAAAGTGGTGGACGCACTAGGGCTCGAACCTAGGACCCGCTGATTAAGAGTCAGCTGCTCTACCAACTGAGCTATGCGTCCACGCTTGGCAGGCGGCGCATGTGTCGGATTCGCGCCGCCGCGTCAAGCGGGGAATTTGCGCTTTTTCGCATCATCTGGGGGTGGGGCGGCCCGCTTCCCCGCTTCCCCGCTCACCCGGCCCCGGCCGCCGCCTGTCCGCTGCACCTTGTCACCCGATGCCCTGTTCGCGCATCATCGCTGCATAACCATCCATGAGAGAGAGGGTCATATGCTGGGCGGGATGCAGGATTACGTGTTGCGGGTGCCGCGGCTGATCGATCACGCCGCGCGCGAGCATGGCGGGCAGGAGCTGGTCACCCACTGGGCCGATGGGCGGCAGACGCGCACCGATTGGGCCGGGGTGGCGCGTGATGCGCGGCGGCTGGCGCAGGCGCTGGAGGCGCTGGGGACGAAGCCGGGGGACCGGATCGCCACGCTTGCCATGAACCATGTCAATCACCTGATCGCCTGGTATGGCGCGATCGGCATGGGCGGGGTGATCCACACGATCAATCCGCGCCTGTTCGACGAACAGATCGTCTATATCGCCAACCATGCCGAAGACCGGGTGCTGTTCTACGACCGCGCCTTCGCCCCGATTGTCGAGCGGCTGAAACCGCAGCTGACCAGCATCGAACATTATGTGGTGTTCGACGATGGCGGGTTCGACGCGCTGCTTGCCCCGCATGACGGCGATTATGCCTGGGTGGAGGGGGATGAGCGCGATCCCTGCATGCTCTGCTACACCAGCGGCACGACCGGCAATCCCAAGGGCGTGCTGTATGAACATCGCTCAACGATGCTGCACGCGATGACCGAGGTGGCCCCGGCGGTGTTCAACCTGTCGCCGCTGGCCGTCGCGCTGCCGGTGGTGCCGATGTTCCATGCCGCCGCCTGGGGCCTGCCCTTTGCCGGGGCGCTGGCGGGGATCAAGTTCGTGTTTTCCGCGATCAACGATCCCAAGGTGCTGACCGATCTGATGAACGCGGAAAAGGTCACGCATTCGGCCGGCGTGCCGACCGTGTGGCTGGCGCTGTTCCAGCATATGGACGCCACGGGCGAAGCGCCGCGCCATCTGGAACTGGTGACGATCGGCGGATCGGCCGCGCCGCGCGCGATGATCGAACGGCTGATGAAGATGGGCATCCGCGTCGGCCATGCCTGGGGGATGACGGAAACGTCGCCCATCGGCACCATGGGCGCGCCCCCGGCCGACTGGAACGCGCTCAGCTTTGACCAGCAGGTCGATCTGGTCGTCCGTCAGGGGCGGGTGCCGTTCGGGGTCGAGCTGCGCATCGTCGACGACGAGGGCCGGGTGCAGCCGCGCGACGGCAAGTCGAGCGGGCGGCTGCAGGTGCGCGGCCCCTGGGTGATCAAGCGCTATTTCAAGGCCGATGCCGACAGCGTCGATGGCGATCAGTGGTTCGACACCGGCGATGTGTCGGTGCTGCACCCCGATGGCACGATGCAGATCACCGACCGGGCCAAGGACGTCATCAAATCCGGCGGCGAATGGATCAGCTCGGTCGAGCTGGAAAATGCCGCGGTCGGCTGCCCCGGCGTGGCCGAGGCGGCGGCGGTGGGCGTCCACCATCCCAAATGGGACGAACGCCCGCTGCTGCTCGTCGTGCGCAAGCCGGGGGCGGAGGTGACGGCGGACCAGATCCTCGCCCATCTGGCCGGCCATGTCGCCAAATGGTGGCTGCCCGATGAAATCCTGTTCGTGGACAGCCTGCCGCACACCGCGACCGGCAAGCTGCTGAAAACCGCGCTGCGCGACCAGTATCGCGATTACCGGCTGGCAACGGTCGCGGCCTGAGGGGATTCTGAAGTTTTGAGGCGGCCGATCCGCAGCAACCGGACCGGCCGCTTCGGGCGGGCGCATTGCCGTCAACTGTGTCCTGACGGGCGGCATGTTTTCGCCCATCCGTCAGCAAGCGGGTCGGGCGGTGGCCCCGCCGGGGTATCCCGGCTTGAAGGACAGCCGCGTCCCGAAATCCAGCTCCGCCGACAGATCGTGCCAGCCATGGCTGGGGAGTGCAAAAGCAGGAGATGCAGCCATGCTTCCAGGCCCCAAGCGTTGGGAGCGGGATTTTTCAGCGTGTTGTGGGAAGGGGGGCGCCTGAAAAGCGAGTATCCGCTTTTTGATCTGCCCGGAAAAAACCTGCCGTTCGGCTGTCGACCCCGTTCCTGCCGCGATCAACCGTGCTTCATGTTTGCGATCCAGTCACGCGTCGGAGGTCCTTCAGGTAAAGGTCAAGGTGCTGGCCCGGCGGACGGGCAAGGCGACCGATCGCCCGAAAGAAGGGATTGGGAACTGTGACCTCTTCGGCAAACGCGCCGCGTGTGCCATTGCCATCGGGTTCAAGCCCGGCACGCCAAAGGCCCTCGAAACCAAGCGATGACTTGTAAGCAATGACGAAGGTGCTTGCGGGACGGCTCTCAACCAACCGAAAGGCAAGGGCGCTCCCGTCGTCCGGGTATTCGGTCCATTGCTTGCCGTCGCTACTGGCCTCAACCTTGCCGATATCGCTGCGCCACGTTTGCTGACCGCGAATGTCGCTGATGCGAGCGTAGACCTGCTCGGGCGATGCTGCGAATTGCGCTTCACGCTCGGCTCTCGTGGTTGCGGGGATCGAAAGCCCCCAAGCATAAAGTCCGCCGAGGACAAGCAATACAACCGCAACAAGCGACAGCAAGACCTTGCGAATCATGTGCGCTTCTCCAGCGGGTCGGCCGGCGCCCGCTCGGCGAAGTCGAAGACGGCAGGCTTCTTGCGGAGCGGCGAAACGCGCACGCCCTCGGCTTCCAGCAGCGCCTGCTGCGCCTCGGTGCCGCCGGGGTATTTTGGATTGAGAAAGCCGCCCTTCTTCAGCACGCGCCACCAGGGGGTAAGCTCACCTTCAGGCAAACCCATCGCGCGCTGCTCCTCGGCTGCGCGGGCGCACATGTTGAGGAAGATCGCGGTCGAAACGGGACAGGCCACAGCGACCTGATGGCGGCGGGCGATCGCTGAGCGAAGGTCATCGAGCGTGACCAGCTCCCCCGGCCTCAGCGTGCGCACGATGGCGTTCACCTCCGATGGGGAGGAGACAACCATCGCGCCGCCATCAGCCTCAAGGTAACCGGGCGCGCCGGGCGGGATCATGTGAACGATGTGCGGCTCGCGCCCGCTGTTCAGGTGTTCCAGCGCAGTCTTTTTCTTTGCCATGAGTTCGCTCGTTCCGTTTTGGACCACGGCTTATCGCATCACCAATCGTGGCGGAATAAGAGCGGTTTGTTCACTTTTTGCTCTAACCGCGTCGCGGCAAGACCTGCACGCGACAAAAGGAGCAGCCATTCCGAAATCCACCCACTTCCAGTCGTTCGCGCTTCGTGACGCTACGCCTGAAAGTGGACATGTGAGTTGGCAATATACGAGCGCCACTCCACTCCCGCAGCCGCGCTGGGGCATCGGACTTGGCGAACAGCCGCGTCTCGAAATCCAGCCTCGGCGACAGATCGTGCCAGCCATGGCTGGGGAGTGCAAAAGCAGGAGATGCAGCCATGTTCCCAGGCCCCAAGCGTTAGGAGCGGGATTTTTCGGCGGGTTGCGGGAAGGGGAGAGCCTGAAAAGCGAGTATCCGCTTTTTGATCTGCCCGGAAAAAACCTGCCGTTCGGCTGTCGACCCCATTGTGGAAAAATCTACACCGCCGTACCATAAACGAAAGCGGCCATTTCCGTGATGTAGTCGAGGGTATAATGCGGTTCATCAATGAGAAAATTCTGGGCGCGACCCTTATTGCAACGTCTTTTTGCTATCCAGCATTTGCACAAAATATAGATTTTGACTGCGACGTTCCGGCAAATCGCTTTTCCTCGATTTCTGCGAATATAGATGGTGCGCCGATGATATCGGGTACAGTCCGGGCGGTCGAGATGCGATCGGGAAAGTACCTTCCGGTTGCAGGCGGTCGACTTGTCAGTGTCGATGGAAATGCCAGCCTGGGGTTTCAATTAATAGCGCAGTCTCAGAAATCATCCAAACTCGACATCGTTTTGACCCTAAATCGCGGCAACAGTCCACAACGCGCTATCGTGGGTCAAATTGACGCTTCAATTCAAATACCCTTCAGCTTGTCATTGACGCCGACCGGAAGCGTGTCGCTTCAAATCGGAGGCCAGCATTTCTCTTCGGATTTCGTGCCGATATCACAAAGCAAAGCCATGATTTTCTGCTCGACCGGCCAATTCAAATTCACTGAATTGTTGCTCACGCCTAAGGTTCAATGAACCGGAGCGGCTGCTTTTAGGATCATCGGCAAATAGACCAAGAGACAGCTTCCCACCCACTTCCAGTCATTCGGGCTTCGTCACGCTACGCCTGAAAGTCGACATGTGGGTTGGCAATATACGAGCACCACTCCACGCCCGCAGCCGCGATGCGCGTTGATCGGGCGGCCGAACCGCCGGCCGGAGCATGTTCGAGCCGGGTGGATGCACCCAGCCGCCCCCGCGATCAGCGTTCGTTGAGGCGCGGCATCAGATCGACGAGGTTGCAGGGGCGGTGGCGGCTGTCGAGCTGGTGGACGAGGATCTGGTCCCAGCCGTCGCGCACCGCCCCGGTCGATCCGGGCAGGGCGAACACATAGGTGCCGCCCGCCAGCACCGCCATCGCCCGCGACTGCATGGTCGAGGTGCCGATGCTGGCAAAGCTCAGCCAGCGGAACAGCTCGCCAAAGCCCGGAATCTCCTTGCCGCCAAGCATCGCGAGCGCTTCGGGCGTGACGTCGCGGCCGGTCAGGCCGGTGCCGCCGGTGGTGATGATGCAGTCGATCGCCGGATCGGCCACCCAGCCGCGCAGCCGGGCGGCGATCGCATCGACATCGTCGCGCGCGATCGCGCGCGCGGCGAGACTGTGGCCGGCCCCGGTCAGCCGTTCGACCAGCAGATCGCCCGAGCGGTCGTCCGCCGGCCCGCGCGTGTCGGAAATGGTGAGGACGGCAATGGCAACCGGCACGAACGGCCGCGTGGCGTCAATCGGCACGCGCCGCCTCGCCATCGCCCGCCATTGGGGCATCGAGCGCCGCCGTGCGCACCGGGCCGACGGCCTCGGGCGCCAGCCGCACCGCATAGGCACCGGGCAGGCCGGGAAAGCGCGGCCACATGCCCTGCGCCATCGCCTTCAGGCTGGCCGAAGGCTTGCCGCCATTGCGCTGATACATCCAGTAATTGCGCATCACCGTCGCGACATAGCCGCGCGTTTCCCAATAAGGGATGCTTTCGATGAACAGCAGCGGATCGCCCTGATCGCGCACCTTGACGTTCCACTGGTCGAGCACGCCCGGCCCGGCATTATAGCCGGCAATCACCTTGGGCAGCAGCCCGCCGGTCGGGCGATAGTCGCGCACCTGCTCCAGCCGCGCCTGGCCGAACTCCAGATTGGTCGAGGGCCGCATCAGCAGCGCCCGGTCAACCGGGCCTTGACCGCGCCGGCGGGCGATCAGATCGGCGGTGCCGGGCATGACCTGCATGATGCCATATGCCCCGGCCGGGCTGACGGCGCGCGCCTCGAACCGCGATTCCTGCAGCGCATGGGCAAAGACCAGCTCGCGCTCGACGCGCCAGCCGCCATCGGGCGTCCATTCGGGCGTCGGATAGCGGGCGACGATGCTCGCCCGCGCGCCGGCCGGGCCATTATGGGCCAGATACAGCTGGGTGTCGGGCAGGTTCAGCCGCGCCGCCAGCGCCGCCAGCGCCTGATGATCGGCGGGCGCGCCGATCCGCGCCTGATAACGCAGCACCCGGTCGGCATGTTCGGCCTCGCCCAGCGCCACCAGCGCCTGCGCCAGCGCGACATTGCCGATCCGCGCCAGCCGGGGCCAGTCACGGTCGAGGCGGGCGAAATCATGGATGGGCTGGGTGGCGATGCCCAGCGCCTGCGCGGCGAGCAGGCCGTAAAATGTTTCCTGATCCTGCGCCGCCGCGCGCAGCCGCGCCTGCACCAGATCGGGCCGCCCGCGCGCCATATCGGCCCGCGAGGTCCAGTAATGGCCGGCGGCGCGGGTTTCGGCATCGCCGCCTGCCGCTGCCACCCGCGCAAACGCCTCTGCCGCCGCCCCCAGATCGCGCTGCCGCCAGGCGGCCAGGCCCAGCGTCCAGTCGGCCTGCACGCGCCATTCGCCTTCGCCCGTGGCGGCGAGCGTGGCGAGCCGGCGGGCATTGGCATCGTCGCCGTTCAGATAATAGACCCAGGCGACACGCTGCCGCCATTCGGTCAGCGCCGCGCCCGACAGCCGCGCTTCCTCGGCGGTGAGCAATGCTTCGCACCCGGCGGGATCATCGCTCTTGATCAGCGGCTGGATGCGCGGGGCAAGCTCTGCCGCCACCGGGTCGGTGCGCGTCGGCTGGGCGCGCCCGCGCACCGGCGCACTGCCGAGCCAGGTGAATTTCTGGAAAGCCGGCAAGGGCGGCAGATCGGCCACCCCGCGCTTCTGCGCCATCGCGGCCAGTTGCGGACCCTGCGGCAGATCGGGCGCGGCGGCGAGCAGCGCGGCCAGCGCCTCGGCCTCGACGCGCGGCGACCCCTTGGCCGTGAACAGCTCGGCCCGTGCATAGGATTTGAGCGGCCCGTCGGGCTGCGCGTCGATCCGCGCGGCGGCATCTGCCCATGCCCCGGCACGCAGCGCGAGGAAGATCGCCGTCCATGCCTCGCGCGCGGCCGGCGTCAGCGCCGCAGGCGGGGCGGACGGGGCGGACGGGGCGGGCGGGGCGTCGCCCGTCGCGCCGGGCCGCGTTGGGGCAGGGCCGGTCTCCGCCCCCGCCGCCACAGGCACGGCGCACGCCGCCGCCAGCATCAGCCCCCGGATCATCCGCATTGCGACCCTCCGCCGGTCATCCGCGCCGCGACCATCTGCAAATCCGTCCATGCTTCCGCCTTCAGCGCCGGGCGGCGCAGCAGCAGCCGGGGATGGAAGGTCGCGGCCACCGCGACCGTGCGGTCGCCAAGGTTAACGCTGTGGAAGCGTCCGCGCGCGCGCGCCGTTTCCGTCCCGGTCAGCGCACGGCTGGCCGCATCGCCCATCACCAGCAGCTGCGTCGCGCCGGTCAGGCCGAGCTGATGGCGCAGGATCGCGCCCAGCGCCGGCTGGTCGGCGGCGGGCACCTGCCCGGCCACCGGGCGCGCCACCGCCAGCGGCGCGAGCCAGATTGCCGGGCGCGCAAGCCCGATGGCGGCCAGCATCCGGTCGAACAGCAGCCCGGCCGGGCCGGACAGCAGCATCGCCTGATCGAGATCCTCCGGGTCGGGCATGTCGGTGACGATCGCAAGCGCCGCCCCGGCATCGCCGCCGCTGCCCACGCGCCGCGGCCCGCCGCCCGCGCTCGCCATGCCGGCGGCCTCGGCCCATGTCGCCTCAGGGATATCGTCGCCCGCCACCCGCCAGGCGGCAAAGGCGTCGAGCGTCGCCGGCAGCACCGCCGGTGCAGGGCGCGCCGCGGGGGGCAAAACGGGCTGAGAGGGGGCTGGCGGGGAGGGCGCGCGCGCATCGGCCGAGGCGTCGTCCGCGCGCCGGCCGGGGGCATCGCCCGCCGCCAGCCAGTTGCGCGGCGCGTCGTCGACCAGACAGTCCAGCCCGGCGTCCTGCCACCAGCCGATCAGGCTCGCCGCCCAGTCGCGGCCGTCCAGCTGATCCAAAGAAAGCATGTTTTGTTTAGACGGACAGGTTGACCATATCGTCAACACACAGCATCGCTTCGCCTGACAGGCCGTGGCACCGCTGCGGCGAAATGGCGTGGAGAGAGGAAGAGCGGGAATGAGCCAGCGGGAATCGATGCCCTATGACGTTGTAATCGTCGGCGCCGGGCCGGCGGGGCTGGGGGCGGCGATCCGGCTCAAACAGCTGGCGGCCGAAGCCGGCCGCGATCTGTCGGTCTGCGTGATCGAAAAGGGGTCGGAAGTCGGCGCGCACATCCTGTCGGGGGCGGTGGTCGATCCGATCGCGCTCGACGAGTTGCTGCCCGACTGGCGCGACACCTGCCCGCTGGCGCAGACGCCGGTCGTTGAAAACCATCACTGGGTGCTGACGGCGGGCAAGAAGACCGAGTTTCCGCATGGGCTGCTGCCGCCGTTCATGCACAACAAGGGCTGCTATACCGGCTCGCTGGGCAATGTCTGCCGCTGGCTGGCCGAACAGGCCGAGGGGCTGGGGGTGGAAATCTTCCCCGGCTTCGCCGCTGCCGAGGTGCTGTTCAACGAGGACGGGTCGGTGCGCGGCGTCGCCACCGGCGACATGGGCGTGGCGCGCGATGGCACCCACAAGCCCGATTACCAGCCGGGGCTGGAACTCCATGCCCGCTACACCTTCTTTGCCGAAGGGGTGCGCGGCCATCTGTCCAAGGAACTCAAGCGGCTGTTCGACCTGGAGCGCGATTGCGAGCCGCAGGTCTATGGCATCGGCCTCAAGGAACTGTGGGACATTGATCCGGCCAAGCATGTGCCGGGCAAGGTCATCCACACCCAGGGCTGGCCGCTCGACGATGCCTGGGGCGGCGGGTTCATCTATCATCAGGCCAATGGCCAGGTCGCGCTCGGCTTCGTCGTCGCGCTCAACTATCGCAACCCGCATCTGTCGCCCTTCCAGGAGTTTCAGCGCTGGAAGACGCATCCGGCGATCCGCGAGATGCTGGAAGGCGGCAAGCGCGTGTCCTATGGCGCGCGCGCGATCAACGAGGGCGGCTGGCAGTCGATCCCGAAGCTGGCATTTCCGGGCGGCGCGCTGATCGGCTGCTCGGCCGGGTTCGTGAACGTGCCGCGCATCAAGGGCAGCCACACGGCGATGAAGTCCGGCATGCTCGCCGCCGAAGCCGCGTTTGCCGCCATTGTCGCCGATCGCCAGCATGACGCGCTCAACGACTATGAGACTGCGCTGCGCGCCAGCTGGATCGACCGCGAGCTGAAGATGGTCCGCAATGTCGAGCCGGCGGTGGCTAAGTTCGGCGGCACGGTCGGCACTTTGGTGGCCGGGGTCGACATGTGGATGCGCCAGCTGGGCATCGGCCTGCCCTTCACCTTCAAGCACAAGCCCGACCATGAGCAGCTGTGGCCGGCCAATGTGATGCCCAAGATCGATTATCCCAAGCCCGACGGGATCGTCAGCTTCGACCGGCTGTCATCGGTGTTCCTGTCGAACACCAACCATGAGGAAGATCAGCCGATCCACCTGACGCTCAAGGATGCGGACGTGCCGATCCGGCACAATCTGCCGCTGTATGACGAACCGGCACAGCGTTATTGCCCGGCCGGCGTCTATGAGGTCGTCGGGCAGGAAGAGGGCAATCCGCGCTTTGTCATCAACGCGCAGAATTGCGTCCACTGCAAAACCTGTGACATCAAGGACCCGACCCAGAACATCAACTGGGTGGTGCCGGAGGGCGGTGGTGGTCCCAATTACCCCAATATGTAAGCCGAACGCGCAGCCGGCGGCGGGGCGTGCCCCGTCGCTGGCGGCTTTGCTTGTGGTGGCGCTGGCGGCGTTCGGGGCCGGCGCTGCCGATGCCCGGCCTGCGCCGGTCGCGGCCTCGCCGCTCAAGGCCTATGCGCGGGCGCGGCTGGCGGGCGTCGACGGCGATGTCGCGGCGGCATCGCGCAGCCTTGCCGCCGTGCTCGCGGCGCGGCCCGACGATGCGGCGGTGGCGGCGCGCGCCTATCGTCAGGCGCTGGTTGCCGGCGACATGACGCTCGCGCTCAAATCCGCCGCGCTGCTCGACAAGGGCGGGGCGCTGCCCGCCGATGGGCGGCTGCTGATGATGGCGCAGGCGATCAGGGCGCGCGACTGGGCGGCGGCGCAGGCGGCGGTCGAGGCCGCCGCCGATGACGGCAGCTTCGATTTCCTTGCTCCGGTGCTGAGCGCATGGATCGCGCGCGGGGCCGGGCGCGATCCGTTCCCCATTCTCGACGCGCCGACCGGCAGTGCGCTCACCGCGGCGCTGGCCGCCGAACACCGGGCGCTGCTGCTGATCGACGCCGGACGCGTTGACGAGGGGGAGGGGATTGCCCGCACCCAGGCGCTGAGCGGCGACGGTTCGGGCGCGTTCCGGCTGGTCGCGGCAGCACGGTTGCAGGCGGCGGGGCGCGCGCAGGCGGCGCTGGCGCTGCTGCCCGGCGAGGATCCGGTGATGGTCGCGGCGCGCGCAGCGATTGCCGCCGGTCGCTCGCTCGCCATCGGCCCGCTCGCCATCGGATCGCCCGGCCCGGCGGGGGGCATTGCCCAGCTGCTGCTGCGTGTCGGGGAAACGGTGCAGGCCGATCCGCGCTCGCCGCTGGCGCTCACGCTCGCGCGGCTCGCCCATTTCCTCGATCCGGCCAGCCCGGCTGCGGCGCTGACGCTTGCCCGGCTGCTGGCGGTCAACGGCCAGCGCGATGCGGCGCTGGCGATGCTCGCGCCGGTGGTGGCCGCCGGCGCGGCCGCGCCGCTGTTTGCGCCGGGCATCGATCTCAAGATCGCGATCCTCGCCCAGTCGGGCCGCCGCGAGGAGGCGCTGGCGCTGGCAGCCGAGCGCAGCCGCGATCCGCGCGCGGGGATCGGCGATCATGCCCGGCTGGGCGATCTGCTGATCGAACTGGGCCGCGAGGCGGAGGCGGTGCCCGCCTATCGCCGCGCGGTCACGCTGGCCGAGGCGGCGGCGGGCGAGCGGCGCTGGAGCCTGTGGCTGGTGCTGGGCAGCGCGCTCGAGCGGTCGGGCCAATGGGGCGAGGGGCGGGCGGCGCTCGAAAAGGCGGTGCAGCTTGCCCCGCTCGAACCGGCGGCGCTCAATTATCTCGGCTATGCGCAGCTTGAGCGGCGCGAAAACGTCAAGGCGGCCATGACGCTGATCGAACGGGCGGCGAGCCTGCGCCCCGACGATCCGGCGATCACCGATTCGCTCGGCTGGGCCTATTTCCTGATCGGCGATCTGGCACAGGCGATCCCGGCGCTCGAACGCGCGGTCGAGGGGGAGCCGGCCGATCCGACGATCAACGAGCATCTGGGCGATGCCTATTGGGCGGCCGGCCGCCGTTTCGAGGCGCGCCATGCGTGGCGCGCGGCGGCGCTGTTCGCCGACAGTCCGGCCGTCGCCGAACGCGCCACCGCCAAGGTCGACCGGGGATTTTCGGACGCGCTCGCCGCGCGCTGACGCCTGTTCAGGCCGGGGCGCCGCACCCGGTGCGGCCGGTTAAGCGTTACAGCCCGAAATCGTCGCCGCGCTGGATGCGGCGGGCGAGCGTTTCGCGCATGCTGCCGACGCCGCTGTCGTCATGGCCGCAATCGGGGCGCAGCGGCGCGGTGCGCAGCCGCCGTCGCCGCACGGCGCACAGCGCCAGCAGCAGCAGCGGCAGGCTCGCCCAGAGCGCAAGAAGCACCGGATCCTTCACCGGCGGGACGATAGGCGATGACGGGTTAAGAAAACCGCACGCCCCGAAATGCCGTTAACCGCTTTTTACGTTTCGCGTGCGCGCCTGATCGTCCCAGCCCGCTCTATAATGCAAATCAATGACCAAGATTAGCGCGGTTGGCCCGTGAACAGGTGCGGGCCTGCCGGCTGGACGAGGACGGAAGACATGGCCCATCCCGAAACGGCGACCCGGCTGGATTTTGTCGGTTTTTCAGACGCAAGGCGTGATCTGCTGGCAAAATCGCGCGAGATGATCGCCCGCGCGATGGGCCCTGCGCTCGACCGGTTGTACCAGAAGATCGCCGCCCATCCCGAAACCGCGCGGATGTTCAACGGGGCGTCGCATATGGAGGCCGCCAAGCGGCTTCAGTCCGATCATTGGGGGCATTTGTCGGGCGGGGCATTCGATGCCGATTATGTTGCGCGCGTGAAGCGCATCGGCGCGCGCCACGCGCAGATCGGGCTGACGCCGCAATGGTATATCGGGTCTTACAGCGTGATCCTCGATTCGCTGATCGAGACGATCGGCGCGTCGGAAAAGGGCGCGGGCGGCCTGTTCGGCCGGGGGCGCGCCGATCCGCGCTTCGACCAGATTCGCGCCATCGTGATGGCGGCGCTGATCGACCTTGAAATGTCGGTGTCGATCTATTTCGAGCAGGAACAGGCGAGCCGCGCCGAGGCGATGACGGCGCTGACCGAGCGTGAACATGCGCTGTCCGAACTGCTGGCGGCGATCAACGGCAGCGTCGGCGCGATCAAGACCGGGGCCGACGAAATCGCCCAGGCATCCGAGGATCTGGCGCGGCGGACCGAAAGCAATGCCGCCAGCCTTGAGGAAACATCGGCCGCCATCGCGCAGATGGACCAGCGGCTGAAGGCGACGGCGGAGGCCGCCGGCCGCACCGTCGAGCGCGCCGACGGCGCCATCGCCACCGTCGACACCGGCCGCTCGGTCGCCGAAGAAGCGGTGGCGGCGATGGAGCGGGTGTCGGAAAGCGCCAAGGGCATCGACAGCGTGATCGAGGGCCTCGACAAGATCGCGTTCCAGACCCGGGTTCTGGCGATGAACGCCGCGGTCGAGGCGGGGCGCGCGGGCGAGGCGGGGCGTGGCTTTGCCGTCGTCGCCGATCTGGTCGGCGCGCTTGCCATGCGGTCGGAGGAAGAGGCCAAGCGGGCGCGCGAACAGCTGACCGCGACCCAGGGCGATGTCAGCACGGCAGTCGCGGCCGTCCAGAAGGTCGATGGCGCGCTGGCGGCGATTTCGGAAGATGTCGGCCGCGTGCACGAACTGCTGGCGGTGATGGCCAATGACAATCAGGCGCAGGCAACGGCGATTACCGAGGTGTCGGCCGCGATCGGCGTGATGGACCGCACGACCCAGCAGAATGCGGCGATGGTCGAGGAGACATCGGCCGCGGCCCGCAACCTGACGACCGAGGTCGACCGGCTGGCGGCGCAGGCCGGCGGCTCTGCGGGGGCCGGCGGGCATGGCAGCGGCATGGGCGGGTTGACGCCGTCGATGCCGGCAGCCGCGCCGATGCGGATGCCGGTCGCCGCCTGACGCGGCGATACCGTCCCGCGCCTGCTCTTGGCGACGCGGGGCAAAACCGGCATGGCCGGGGGATGACGTCCGACGCTGCCCCCGCTGCCCCCGCTGACCATGCCCCCGCCTGGCTGGTCGAGCCGGCCCCGGCCAAGATCAATCTGGCGCTGCACGTCCGCGCGCGGATAGCGGGTGGCTATCACCGGATCGAAACGATCTTTGCCTTTGCCCGCGACGGCGATGTGCTGGCCGCGCGGGCAGATCCCGCGCTTCAACTTGTCATTGACGGGCCGTTTGCCGCCGGGCTGGACGCCGGGGCGGACAATCTGGTGCTGCGCGCGGCCGAGGCGCTGCGCGCGGCGACCGGCATCCGCGCCGGGGCCGCGCTGCGCCTGACCAAGAATCTGCCGATTGCCGCCGGCATCGGTGGCGGCTCCAGCGATGCGGCGGCGGCGCTGCGCCTGCTCGCCCGGCTATGGGGCGTCGAGGCCGATCTCGATGCGATCGCGCGCACCCTGGGGGCCGATGTTCCCGCCTGTCTGCACGGCCGCGCGGTGATGGGGGTGGAGCGGGGCGAGGCGCTGGTGCCGCTGCCCGGGGCCGAACGTCTGGCGGGCATGCCGCTGCTGCTGGTCAATCCGGGCGTCGCGATGCCGACCGGCCCGGTGTTCAGGGGCTGGGACGGGCAGGATCGCGGTCCGCTCATCATCGGCGATGATCCGCTGGCGGCGGCGCGCGCCGGGCGCAACGATCTGGCCCCGCCGGCCGTGGCGCTGGCGCCGGTGATTGCCCGGCTGGTCGACTGGCTGGCCGCGCGCCCCGGCGTGCTGCTGGCGCGCATGTCGGGATCGGGGGCGACCTGTTTTGCGCTGTTCGATCAGGACGATGCCCGCGATGCGGCGGCCGACGCCATCGCCCGCGACTGGCCCGATGCCTGGCGGATGGCGAGCAGCTTGGCCTGATCCGGGCCAAACATGGCCTTGGCCTGATCCGGGACGCCGGCTGACCCGTTCGTCCTGTCGCGGGACAGTCACATTTCCCCGCATCGCCCGGATTCGAGGGGTGGCCGGAATGGCATGGCTTTTGCTGAACGAGCCGGGAACGAATCGGCGCGCCCGCCGGCACGCTCATTCGCCCATGGTCCATGCGCGGCGTTTCAGCGCATGCATCATGTCCGGGCGGGGACGCGATCCTGTTGATCGTGCGCCCCGCCCTTCTTTTTCGGACGCTGGGTCGGGCATGGAATATCGTTCGCTGTCGGATACGCTGATGACGCTGCGCGGGGCGCGGGGCGCGCGCGCGGCGATGTTCGAACTCTCGCTCGACGGGCCGGTCGCCCGGCTGACGATGGATCGTCCGCAGGCGCGCAACGGCCTGCGCACCGAGGACTGGCGCGCGCTTGCCGCGCTGATCGAACAGGCGGGCCGGCTGAAGGCGCGGGCGATCCTCGTCCGCTCGCTGGTGCCGGGCTGGTTCTGCGCCGGGATCGACACCGGGGAGCTGGCGACGCTGCACGCCGATCCGGCGGCGCGGCTGCCCTATCGCAACGCGATGCGCCAGGCGCTTGACGGCATCCGGCAATCGCCGCTGCCGGTGATTGCCGAAATCGACGGGGCCTGTGTCGGTGCAGGCGTCGCGCTGGCGGCGGCCTGCGATGTCAGGCTGGCGGGGCCGGATGCCAGCTTTGCCATTCCCGCCGCCCGCCAGGGTGTCGGCTATCTAATTGAAGATATTGCCGGATTACGCGATCTGGTCGGCGGTGGACAGGCGGCGCGGCTGTTGCTGGGCGCGGTGCGGATCGATGCCGCTGAGGCGGCGCGCATCGGCCTTGTCGAACAGCAGGGCAGCGATGTCGCGCGGCGCGCCGCCGATCTTGCGCAGGACATGGCCGGCCATGCGCCGGGGGCGCTTGCGCTGCTGAAACAGGGGCTCGCGCTTGCCGCTGCCGGCCGCCGCAGCGACGAGGGGCATGACCGCGCCTGCGATGCGGCGCTGGGCGGGGCCGAACTCGCCGAAAGCTATGCCGCCGCGCGCGAACGCCGCCGGCCCGATTTCAGCTGATGATGCACGGCTGATGACCAGCGCCTATCGCGAACGCGTCGGCGGGCCCGGCGCGCTGATTGTCGTCGATCATGCCGCCGCCCATGTGCCGCCGGGCATCGATCTCGGCATCGATCCGGCGCTGGTTCAGCGCCATATCGGCTGGGACATTGGCGCGGCGGCGGTGGCCGAACTGCTTGCCGACCGGCTGGGCTGCCGGGCGCTGTTCGGCACGGTGTCGCGGCTGGTGATCGACCTGCACCGCGAGGAGGATCATCCCGCGCTGATCCCGGTTGCAAGCGACGGCCATGCCATTCCCGGCAATGCCGCGCTCGATGCCGCCGGGCGCGCCAAGCGCATCGCCGATTATCATCGCCCCTATCATGCCCGGCTGGCGGCGATGATCGACGAGGCGCGGCCCGACCTGATCGTGGCGGTGCACAGCTTTACCCCCCGGCTCGAAACCGCGGCGGATGCCGCGCGGCCCTGGCAGGTCGGCATCCTTTACAATCAGGACGACCGCGCGGCGCGGATCGCGATCGACGCGCTGCGCGCGGCCGGGATCGTGACCGGGGACAATGAGCCTTATTCGGGGCGGCTGCTCAACGCGACGATGAACCGCCATGCCGAGGCGCGCGGCATCCCCTATCTGGCGATCGAAATCCGTCAGGATCTGATTGACGATGCCGAGGGCGCGCGCGACTGGGCGGAGCGGCTGCTGCCGGTCATTCGCCAGTGCCGCGCAATAAAATGACAATCTGGGCCTTGAATTAGAAAGGCTCTTGCGTCCGTGGCGGGCAATCGGACATAGCCCGGGCCATGACCCGCATTTTCGACAAGAGCCGCCTGCCGTCCCGCCACGTCTCGGTCGGACCGGAACGTGCCCCGCACCGCAGCTATTATTATGCGATGGGGCTGACCGAGGAACAGATTGCCCGCCCCTTTGTCGGCGTCGTTTCCGCCGGCAATGACAGCGCGCCGTGCAACACCGCGCTCGACGCGCAGGCCGATGCCGCGCGCGGCGGGGTGGAGGCGGGCGGCGGGCTGCCGCGCCGGTTCAACACCATCACCGTCACCGACGGCATCGCCATGGGCCATCAGGGGATGAAATCCTCGCTGGTCAGCCGCGAGGTGATTGCGGATTCGATCGAGCTGTCGGTGCGCGGCCATTGCTATGACGCGCTGGTCGGCTTTGCCGGGTGCGACAAGTCGCTGCCGGGGATGATGATGGCGATGCTGCGCCTCAACGTGCCGAGCGTGTTCGTCTATGGCGGGTCGATCCTGCCGGGCAGCCATCATGGTCAGGATGTGACCGTGGTCGATGTGTTCGAGGCGGTGGGCCAGCATGCCGCCGGGCACTGCCCGCTTGAAGAGCTGATCGCGCTCGAAAAGGTCGCCTGTCCCGGCCACGGTGCCTGTGGCGGGCAGTTCACCGCCAACACCATGGCCTGTGTCGCCGAAGCCATCGGCCTGTCGCTGCCCAACTCCAACATGATGCCGGCTCCCTATGCCGGGCGCGCGGCGCTTGCCCATGCGGCGGGGGTGGCGGTGATGGACTGTCTGGCCGCCGGGCTGCGCCCGCGCGACATCTGCACGCGCGAGGCGTTTGAAAACGCCGCCCGCGTGGTCGCGGCGACCGGCGGGTCAACCAATGCCGCGCTGCACCTGCCGGCGATGGCGCATGAGGCGGGGATCGCGTTCGACCTGTTCGACGTCGCCGAGATTTTCCGTTCGACCCCCTATCTGGCCGATCTGAAGCCGGGCGGACGCTATGTCGCCAAGGACATGTATGAGGCGGGCGGCGTCTATATGCTGATGAAGACGATGCTGGCGGGCGGGCTGCTGCACGGCGACTGCATGACGGTGAGCGGCCGGACGCTGGCCGAGAATATCGACCGCGTGACCTGGAACCCCGACCAGAAGGTGATCCGCGAGGTGACCAACCCGATCACCCCGACCGGCGGGGTGGTGGGGCTGAAGGGCAGCCTTGCGCCCGAAGGGGCGATCGTGAAGGTCGCCGGCATGGCGCGGCTGAGCTTTGCCGGCCCGGCGCGGGTGTTCGATTGCGAGGAAGACGCCTTTGCCGCCGTCGAGGCGCGCGCGATTGCCGAGGGGTCGGTGATCATCATCCGCTATGAAGGGCCGCGCGGCGGCCCCGGCATGCGCGAGATGCTGTCGACCACCGCCGCGCTCTACGGTCAGGGCATGGGCGAGAAGGTGGCGCTGATCACCGACGGGCGGTTTTCGGGCGCCACGCGCGGCTTCTGCATCGGCCATGTCGGGCCGGAGGCGGCGGTGGGCGGGCCGATTGCGCTGGTCGAGGATGGCGACATGATCCGTATCGATGCGGTCGCCGGCACCATCGACCTCGATGTGCCTGAGGATGTGCTGGCCGCGCGCCGCGCCCGCTGGCAGCCGCGCGCGCATGATTATCAGTCGGGCACGCTGTGGCGCTATGCCCAGACGGTCGGCCCGGCGGTGGGCGGGGCCGTCACCCATCCCGGCGGCAGCGCCGAAACCCATATGTTCGCGGACATTTAAAACCGTTAGGGACGGGGCATGTCGCGCCCCGTCCTCACCGCCGCCGAAACCCGTGCCGCCGAAGACCGGCTGATCGCTGCCGGCACCGGGGCCGATCAGCTGATGGCGTGGGCCGGGGCCGGGCTGGCGCGGGCGGCGCTGGCGCTTGCCGGGCCGCTGCCGGCGCTTGTCTGTTGCGGGCCGGGCAATAATGGCGGCGACGGCTATGTCGCCGCGCGGTGGCTGCGCGATGCCGGGCTGGATGTTATGGTCGCCGCGCTGGGCGCGCCATCGTCCGGGGCTGCCGCGGCGGCGCGGGCCGGCTGGGACGGGCCGGTCGTTCCGCTCGATCAGGCCGCGCCCCGGCCATTGCTGATCGACGCGCTGTTCGGCACCGGCCTGTCGCGGCCGCTTGCCGCGCCCCTGGCGGCGACACTCGCCCGGCTGATGGCGGGCGCGCAGGCGACGGCTGCCGCCGATCTGCCGAGCGGGGTCGAGACGGACAGCGGCGCGCTGCTGGGGGCAGAGCTGCCGTTCGACATGACGGTGGCGATGGGCGCGCTCAAGCCGGCGCACCTGCTGCAACCGGCAGCGGGGCTGTGCGGGCGGCTGGTGGTGGCCGACATCGGGCTGGCGGCGGGGGACCGGACGCAGGAACTGGCCGCGCCCCGCCTGTCGCCGCCGGGGGCGGGGGATCATAAATATTCGCGCGGGCTGGTCGCCGTCATTGGCGGGGCGATGCCGGGGGCGGCGCGGCTGGCGGCGATTGCCGCCGCCCGCGCCGGCGCGGGCTATGTCCGGCTGATCGCCGACACGCCCGCGTCCCTGCCCAACGCCATCGTCCAGCAGGGCTGGGACGAGGCCGCGCTTGCCGATCCGCGCATTGCCGCCATCGTCGCCGGGCCGGGGCTGGGCCGTGACGGCATCGCGCGGCGGCGGCTGGACGCGGCCTGTGCCGCCGGGCGGCCGCTGGTGATCGACGGCGATGCGCTGCACCTGCTGCCGCGCACCCGGCCTGCGCCGCCGCTGACCGTGCTGACCCCGCATGAGGGCGAGTTCGCCGCCCGGTTCGGCGACCTGCCGGGCAGCAAGCTGGACCGCGCGCGCGCCGCCGCGATGCGCGCCGGGGCGGTCATCGTCTTCAAGGGCGCGGACACGGTGATCGCCGCGCCCGATGGCCGGGCGGCGATTGCGCCCCCGGCCTCGGCCTGGTTGTCGACCGCCGGCACCGGCGATGTGCTGGCCGGGGTGATCGGCGCGCTGCTGGCACGCGGGCTGGCACCGTTCGAGGCGGCCGGGGCGGGCGTCTGGCTGCATGCGAGCGCGGCCGCGCGGCTTGGCCCGGCATTCATCGCCGATGATCTGGCAGCGGCGATCGGCGGCGTCGCCGGGGAGGCCGGGCGATGAGCGGGGCCGAGATCGTCCGGGTGGCCGCGCGCGGCGAAGGCGTGACCGCCGATGGCCGCTATGTCCCGCTGGCCGCGCCCGGCGACCATGTCAGCGATGACGGCATTGTGCTGCCCGGCCCGCACCATGCCGATCCGGTCTGCCGCCATTTCCCCGCCTGTGGCGGCTGCCAGCTCCAGCATCTGGACACGGACAGCCTGGGCGCGTTCGTGCGCGACCGTATCGCCTCGGCCCTTGCCGCCCAGGGCGTGGCCGCGCCCGATTTCGATCCCGTGCATCTGTCGCCGCCGCGCACGCGCCGCCGCGCCAGCCTGTCGGTGCGGCGCGCCGGGCGGCGGATGCTGATCGGCTTCAACCGCGAACGCAGCCATGTGATCGAGGATCTGGCCGAATGCCATGTGCTGCACCCGGCGCTGTTCGCGCTGGTCGCGCCGCTGCGCGGGCTGATGGACCGGCTGCTGCCCGCCCGCGCCGCCGGGGCGACGCTGCGCCTGACGCTGGCCGATCAGGGGGTCGATCTGCTGATCGAGGGCGCGGCGGCCGACGGGCTGGCAGAGCTCGAGGCGCTGGGCGATTTCGCCCGCAGCCACGCGCTCGCCCGGCTGGCGCTCGACGATGGCGGCGGTTCGCAGACTTTGTGGGAGCCGGTGCCGGTCACGGTCACGCTTGGCGGCGTGCCGGTCGGCCTGCCGCATGCGGCGTTTCTGCAGGCGACGGCGGACGGGGAAGCGGCGCTGGTCGCCGCCGTGCGCGCCGGGGTGGGCGAGGCGCGTGTGGTCGCCGACCTGTTTTCGGGGCTGGGGACGTTTGCGCTGGCGCTGTCCGGGCGCGTCTATGCGGCAGAGGCGGCGCGCGATGCGGTGCTGGCGCTCAAGGCGGCGCGGCCCGGCATTTTCGCCGATCACCGTGACCTGTATCGCCGCCCGCTTCAGCCCGATGAGCTCAACCGGTTCGAGGCCGTGGTCCTCGATCCGCCGCGTGCCGGGGCGGAGGCGCAGGCGGCGCTGATCGCCGCCGCGCGCACGCCGCGCATCGCCTATGTGTCGTGCAATCCGGCGACCTTTGCGCGCGACGCCCGCATTCTGGCGGGCGGCGGGCTCAGGCTCATCCGCGTCGTGCCGGTCGGCCAGTTTAGCTGGTCGACCCATGTCGAGCTGTGCGGGATTTTCGCGCGCATTCCAGCCCCTTGAAGCCGCCCGGTTACAGCCCGAACACCCGCATCCCCGCGCCTGCCGCCAGCCCGAACAGGCACAAGGTGCCGAGCACATGCAGCGCGAATCGCACCGGGATGATGTTGACCGTCGCCTGGAAAACACTGTGGATAACCCTGAGGGCGACATAGCCCCAGGCCAAGATCAGGTTCGTCCCCGATCCGGCACCGGCCAGTGCAAGGGTGAGGGCGAGCGCGTAGAACAGCGTCGGCTGTTCCATCAGATGATTGTAATTGTCCGCCTTCCAGCGCGTCTCCGCCGGCAGCTGTTCCATCAGCGTCTTGGGCGGCACGCGCGGATCGAGCGTGATTTTCGCCCGCCCGATCGCCGGCAGCCGCGTCGCATACATCCACAGCCACATGATGAGCGACCATGACGCCAGCGCCACCACCGGCCCGAGAATGGGACTGTTCAAACCCTGTCTCCCCCGTTCCTGTTCCCGCAAGGCTGCCCGATCGGCGGGGGCGAGTCCATCATCGGGACAGATCGGACCGGAATGGCACGAATCGCTGCCGGTCCGCGCCAAGACACCGCTTTCCCGATTGGCCCGGATGTGACATGACGTCACCTACAAGGGATGTGAGGAGAAACCCGCAAATGCGTGGTGCGCTGCTGGCGGCGGTTGCCGCTTTGACCGTTATTCCGGCTCCGGCCATGGCGTCGGAGGTGATCGGCCGCGGGACGACCATCCTGCGCGAACTCAACCTGTTCACCACCGGCAATGTCGTGATGGGCCAGGAGGTCGAGGGCAAGAGCTTCATCGGCGGCAACCTGTCGGGCAATGGCGGCCAGTTCGGCATCGGCAGCGGCGAACAGGGCTTCATCAATCCCGCGACCGGCGCGCTGCCGACCGCGACCATCGTCGGCAATGCCAGTGTCAGCGGGCTCCAGCTGAATGGCGGCACCATTCCCGGCGGCGGCCTTGTCGGCCCGCGCGGCATCGACATTGGCGGCACCTTCACCGGCGGGCTGAACGTCAACGCGACGGGGGCGACCGTGCGCATCGGCACGCTCTCCAACGCCAATGTCAACGGTTCGAGCGGCGGGTCGATCAGCTGGGGCAGCCGCAGCAACAGCAATGTCAACGGCAATGGCTCGACCACCGGCCAGAACGCGGCCCTTGGCAGCAGCTTCCAGGCGTCGCTCGCCACCAAGCGCGATGCGCTGGCCGCTGATCTGACCGCGTTTTCGAACGAGCTGCGCACCTTCGCGCCGACCGCGTCGATCAACATGGCCGATGCGAACAATGTCCGCTTCGACGTCGGCAGCCAGACCGGGACGGTCGTCTTCCGCATCGCCGATGCCGCGGCGTTCTTCAGCTCGGCAGCGTCGCGCGCGTTCAGCTTCAATGCGGGCGCGGCTGATGCGATCATCATCAATGTCGGCAGCGCGACGCCGCTCGATCAGCTGGTGATCGGCCAGAACTTCCTCGGCAATGGCGATCTTTATTCGCAGCGGGTGATCTGGAACTTCGACTCGGCGATCCGCAACATCACCTTCAACAACTCGTTCATCGGCTCGGTCGTCGCGCTCGGCAGCAATGTCGAGAACCGCAACTTCCTGCAGGGTTCGGTGGCCGTGAAGTCGCTGACCATGAATGGCGAGATCCATCTCGGCAACTTCAATGGCACGATCAACGCCATTCCCGAACCGGCGACCTGGGCGATGATGATCGGCGGTTTCGGTCTGGTCGGCACGGCGATGCGCCGCCGCCGCGCGGTGCCGCTCGCAGCCTGAGCTTGCCGCCACAGACACATGAAAAACCCCGCCGGACACAGCGTCCGGCGGGGTTTTTCATATGCGGTCTGTCGATCCGACCGAATGGGTCCGGGCGATATTGCCCGAACCCTTCACAGCCGGTCAGTCGAACAATTTGCCCCAGGCGCGCTTGGCGCGGGTGCGCCAATGGCCGCGATGATAGGCGTCGGAGGCGAGCAGCGGCATCACCGAGCCGGCTTCGGCGAACACCATCTGTTCCAGCGCGGTGTCGACCTTGCCCCAGCTCGCCGCTTCCTTGAGCGTCGAGGACGAGCAGGCGCCGTCGCGCACATCGGCGACGGTGATCTGCACCGCATATTTGTGCATCTCGACATCGTCATGGCCGAGGATTTCGGCGCAGACGACGGTGTCCTGGATGAAGTTCTTGGGCACGCCGCCGCCGATCATCAGCAGGCCGGTGGTGCCGGCCTTGATCTTGATGTCGGTCAGCTCGCGGAAATCGGCAATGGCGTCGAGCACCATATAGGGCTGGCCCTGCTTCATCCGGTCGACCTGATGCTTGACGAGGCCAAAGCCCGCCGAGCTGTCGACAAAGGCCGGGCAGAAGATCGGCACGTCATGCTCATAGGCGAGCTTGACGAGGCTGTTTTCCTTCTTGCCATGTTCGGCCAGATACTTGCCCATCTCGCGAATGAAGGCGCGCGACGAATAGGCGCGCGGCTCAAGGCTGTCGGCGATGCGGCCGATCGTGTGATCGCAGTCCTGCAGCGCTTCTTCATCGATATAGGTGTCGTAGATGCGGTCGATATAGAGCGAACGCAGCGTATTGTCGTCCGGCACTTCGAGCGCCTGATAATGCTTGTGGCCAAGCCCTTCGAAGAAATCCATGTCGACGATCGACGCGCCGGTGGCGACGACGCCGTCGACCATGTTCGAGCGCACCAGCTCGGCATAAAGGTCCATGCAGCCGCCGGCCGAGGTCGAGCCGGCGATGACCAGGAAGATCGAGCAGTCGGGATCGGCCAGCATCTGGTTGTAGATGCCGGTCGCGCGCGCGAGATCGCGGCTGGTGAAGCTCATCTTGCCCATCGCATCGACGATCGGGCGCGCGTCGAAGCTGCGAATGTCGATATGCTCGACGGTCTTCGACAGAAGCTCCGCCTTGCGGGTGTCGTTCACGATATCGGTCATGCCTGATCTTTCCACATGGTCATCGGCCGCAGTCGTTGGGGAAGGGGACGCGGAAACCCGAACGGGCGTCCGGCCCCATCAGGGGCCGGACGCCAAACCCGAAAACTGCCCGGCGGGCGTTACAGCTTGACGACGTTGCTCGCCGGTTCGGCGGTGCGCCCGGCATAGAGCGTCGTCATCGGCTCATCGGCCACTGTCACCACCTGCGCGGTGCCGAAGCCGTTAAAGCCGGTGCGCATCGCACAGCCATAGGCACCGAGCATGCCGACTTCGATATAGTCGCCGGCGGCGATGTCGGCGGGCAGCATGAACGGCCCGGCCATCCGGTCCATATCGTCGCAGGTCGGGCCGTAAAAGCTGAACCCCATCGGCTTGGTGCGGCTTTCGGTGTCGCGCAGCAGCGTGACCGGAAAGCGCCAGCCGACATGGGCGGCATCGAACAGCGCGCCATAGGCGCCGTCATTGATGTACAGTTCCTCGCCCCGGCGCTTTTCGACGCGCACGATCAGCGACGAATATTCCGCGCACAGCGCCCGACCCGGTTCCGCCCACAGCTCCGACGAATAGCTGACCGGCAGCTTTTCGAACGCACGGTGGATGGTCTCGAAATAAAGCTCGAGCGGCGGCGGCTCCATGCCGGGATAGGAGGACGGAAAGCCCCCGCCGACATCGATCACGTCGACGGTGACCGCGGCCTCGACAATCGCCTGGCGCACCCGCTCCATCGCCTGGGCATAGGCGTCGGGCGTCATCGCCTGGCTGCCGACATGGAAGCAGATGCCGAGCGCATCGGCGACCTGCCGCGCGGCGATCAGCAGCTCCTTGGCCTCGACCGGCGACACGCCGAACTTGGACGCAAGGCTGAGCTTGGAATAGTCGGACGACACGCGCAGCCGCACGCACAGGGTGAGATCGGCCGCCGGGGTGCCATCGGCCGCGCGGGTGGCGCGGACGATCTTGTCCAGCTCTTCCATCGAATCGAGCGAGAAGGTGCGCACGCCGTGCCCGAAATAGGCCTCGGCAATCGCTTCTTCCGCCTTCACCGGGTGCATGAAGCACAGCACCGCCCCGGGCAGCGTGGCGCGGACCATCCGCACCTCGGCAATCGAGGCGACGTCATAATGGGTGACGCCCGCGTCCCACAGGATGCGGATCAGTTCGGGCGAGGGGTTCGCCTTGACTGCGTAAAGGGTCCGGCCGGGAAACTTCTCGACGAAGAAACGGGCCGCGCGCCGTGCCGCATGGGGGCGGACGAGCGTGACCGGCTCTGCCGGGCAGGAACGGGCGACGTCAATGCCGGTTTCGGCATTGTTGGGGACGCTTGCTAGCCCCAGCGCGCTATGATGCTCGTGCAACTCAAGGGACCTCCAATTGCCTTGCGGCGTACGTGGCGACAAAAGCTGCCTTGCGGTGGAAGTCCCATGGGGCAGCGGAGGCGCGATATATGGGCGGGGGTCCCCCCTGTAAAGAGCCGAATCCTGATCTGTTTCAATTGCAAGACAAAGGGGGTGGGCGTTGCGTCATCCAAATCGTGAAGGCGTCATCAACGCACTGGAAAAGATGGCGAAAATCGTGCCGCCGACGCCGCTGCTCAGCGCGTCGATCGGGGGGGCGGATTGCTGGCTGAAGGCCGAATCGCTCCAGCCGATGGGCGCGTTCAAGCTGCGCGGGGCGTGGCACCGGCTGACCGCGATTCCGGAGTCGCAGCGCGCGCCGGGCGTCGTCGCCTTTTCATCGGGCAACCATGCCCAGGGCGTCGCCTGGGCCGCCGCCCGGCTGGGGATGCCGGCGGCCATCGTGATGCCCGCCGACGCGCCCGCGGCCAAGCGCGCCAACACCGCCGCGCTGGGGGCGGAGATAATCCTCTATGACCGGCTGACCCAGTCGCGCGAGGCAATCGCCGCCGAACTGGCCGCAGCGCGCGGCGCGGTGCTGGTGCCAAGCTTCGATGATCCCTTTGTGGTCGAAGGGCAGGGCAGCGCCGGGCTGGAGGCGGCGGCGCAGGTCGCCGCGCTGGGCGGCGCGCCGATCCGCCGGGTCGTCACCTGTTGCGGGGGCGGCGGGCTGGCCGCGGGGCTGGCGCTCGCCTTGCCCGAGGCGGAGATCGTGACCGTCGAGCCGGAGGGGTGGGATGATATGGCCCGCTCGCTCGCCGCCGGGGAGATTGTCGGCGTCGGGTCGACCCCGCCGGCCACCGCCTGCGACGCGCTCCAGACCTTTCGCGTCGCGCCGCTGACCTTCGGCATCCTGCATGCGCGCGGTGCGCGCGGCGTCGCGGTCAGCGAGGCTGAAACCGGCGCGGCGATGCGCTGGGCGTTCGAACGGCTGCGGCTGGTGCTGGAGCCGGGGGGCGCGGTCGCGCTGGCGGCGATGCTGACAGGCCGGGTCGCGCCGCAGCCGGGGACGCTGGTGATGCTGTCGGGCGGCAATGTCGATCCGGCGCTGTTCGCGCGGATGGCCCGGCTCGATGCGGCGGACCCAGCAGCGTCACAGCCCGGCGCGAAACCGCTCTAGGCCTGTGATTTGCCGCATTTGCCGAGCCGCCGGGTGATTCCACCCGGCGCGAAAATGCTCTAGGGGCGCGCGATGAACGCCACCGCCGCCCTTGTCCTTTCCGTCCTGATGATCGCCTCCGCCGGGCTGCTGCTCGGCGGCATCGCCACGCTCCGGCGCGGTCTGGGGCAGGACCGCAGGCGCGGCTGGCTGATGATCGTCGCCGCGCTGGTGCTGGCGGGCAATGTCGCCATCCTGACCGTGTGACCGGCCAGCCGGCCGGGGATCAGCCTGCGGCCGGCCGGTCGGGCAGATTGTCGAACACCCGCCGGATCTCCTGCAGGGTGGTCAGCGCCTGACCAAGATCGTCATCGGCAAACTCCGACATCAGCGGCAGCACATCGGGGGCGACCATTTCGATCGCTGCTTCATGCGCGGCCTGCCCCGCCGGGGTCAGCGCGACGATTTCGTCCGTGCCGTCGGGGCGCCGGTCGACCAGCCCGCGCGCGGCCAGCACGTCCAGATGCGCCGCCGTCTCGGCCTCGTCGGTCTGGAACACCCAGGCGAGGATCGAGCGCCGCTCGGTCTGGCGGTTGTTGCGGATGAAATAGTTGAGCAGGCCGAACTGGTTGGCGGTCAGCCCCAGCGGCTCGATCGGGTCGAGATAGTTGCGCACCAGATGCTCGACCCGGGCGATTTCGACGAACAGGTCCAGCAGCAGTTTCTCGCGGTCGGCCATGGCATTTTCCCCCCGTTCCGCTTTCGGTCCGCCCCAGTTCACGACACCGCTCATGCCTTTTTGTCCGGTCAGCGGATCGGACAGCCGGAATCGAGCCGGAAGTCGAGATAGCGGTCGACGCTGCCCATCAGCTGCGGCATTTCATGCTCGAAGAAATGATTGGCACCCGGCACCGTGTCATGGTGGATGGTGATGTGCTTTTGCGTGCGCAGCTTGTCGACCAGCTTCTGCACGGCCGAGGGCGTGACGACCTCATCGGCATCGCCCTGGATGATGATGCCCGATGCCGGGCAGGGCGCGAGGAAGCTGAAATCATACATGTTGGCGGGCGGCGCGATCGAGATGAAGCCGCGCACTTCCGGGCGGCGCATCAGCAGCTGCATGCCGATCCACGCGCCGAAGCTGACGCCGGCGACCCAGGTCTGCTGCGCTTCGGGGTGGAAGCTCTGCACCCAGTCGAGCGCCGAGGCGGCATCCGACAGTTCGCCGACGCCATTGTCGAACGTCCCCTGGCTCTTGCCGACGCCGCGAAAGTTGAACCGCAGCACGGCAAAGCCGCGCCGGGCAAAGGTCTGGTAGAGCGACTGGACGATGCGGTTGTTCATCGTGCCGCCGGCCTGGGGGTGCGGGTGAAGGATCATCGCCACCGGCGCGCGCGGGCGGGGCGGGGGCGAGAAACGACCTTCGAGACGACCCTCGGGGCCGGGAAAAATCACTTCGGGCATAGCACCTTGATCGAAAAATGGGCCATCGGGACAGGCGCGCGGGTGGCGCTTGGACGCGACGCTATATAGGATTGCAGGGCCTGCGCGCAAATAGGCGCGGCGGATCGGCGGTCAGATGCCGCGATCACAACGGGCACCGGCGGGATTTGACCCGGATCGGGATGGTGCGGAAGGCGGACGGACTAGGGTGATGCAGCGGCTCTATCTCGATCATGCGGCGACGACGCCAGTGACGCTTGAGGCGCGCGAGGCGATGAAGGCGGGCTTTGCGCGCTGGGCCAACCCGTCCTCGCCGCATCAGGAAGGCCGCGCGGCGCGCGCCGCGCTTGAGGATGCGCGCCGCCGCATCCTCGCCGCGCTCGGCTGGCAGGGCGAGCTGGTCTTCACCTCGGGCGCGAGCGAGGCCATCGCCATCGCGCTTGGCCGCAGCGCCGCCGATGCGCGGCTGGTGTCGGCGGTCGAGCATGACGCGGTCCACCGCATGGCGGGCGATGCCTATCTGCTGCCCGTCGGGGCGGACGGGCTGGTCGCCGCCCATGCGCTTGAAGGGCGGCTGGGCGCGCTCGGCGCGCGGCGGCCGCTGGTCGCGATCCAGCAGGTCAACAACGAAACCGGGGTGATCCAGCCGCTCGACGCGCTGGCCCCGCTGGTGCGCGCGGCGGGCGGCATATTGTTTGCCGATTGCGCCCAGTCGGCCGGCAAGCTGCCGCTGCCCGAGGCGGACCTGATCGCGATCTCGGCGCACAAATTCGGCGGGCCGCCGGGCATTGGCGCGCTGCTGGTGCGCGATCTGGGGCTGATCGCCGCCACCGGCGGACAGGAAAAAGGCTATCGCCCCGGCACCGAGAACCTGCCCGGCGCGCTGGCGATGGCCACCGCGCTTGAAGGCCAGCGCGGCTGGGTGGAGCGGGCGGGCGATCTGCGCGCGCATCTCGATGGCGCGATCGAGGCGGCGGGCGGCGAGAGCATCGCCCGGCGTGCCCCCCGGCTGGCGACCATCGCCAGCTACCGGATGCCCGGCGTCGCGGCCTCTGCACAGCTGATCCAGTTCGATCTGGCCGGCATCGCGGTGTCGGCGGGCAGCGCCTGTTCGTCGGGCACGCTCAAGACCAGCCATGTGCTGGCCGCGATGGGCTGGGACGATGATGCCGCGCGCGAGGTGGTGCGCGTCAGCTTCGGCCCGGAAACCAGCCGCGCCGACATTTACCGCTTCATCGATGTATGGACGCGCATCGCCCGCGACGCGCGGGCGCGGGCGGCATGACGCCCATCTATCTCGATTATCAGGCGACGACCCCGCTCGCGCCCGAGGCGCTGGCAGCGATGCGCCCCTGGCTGGAGACGCGCTTTGCCAACCCGCATTCGCCGCACCGGCCGGGGCGCGAGGCGGCGGCTGCGGTCGGCGTTGCCCGTGAGCGGGTGGCAACCGCGATTGGCCGGCCGGGCGGGCAGATCGTGTTCACCTCCGGCGCGACCGAGGCGATCAATCTGGCGATCAAGGGCGCCGCCTGGGCCAGCCCGCGCCGCCGCCGCATCGTCGCGCTGGCGACCGAGCATAGCTGTGTGCTCGACACGCTTGGCTGGCTTGGGCAGCGCGGGTTTGCGCCGGTGATCGTGCCGGTGGGGGCTGACGGGCTGGTCGATCCCGACCGGCTGGCGGCGGCGATTGACGAGGACACGCTGCTGGTCGCGGCCATGCTGGTCAACAACGAGATCGGGACGATCCAGCCCGCCCTGCGCATCGCCGAACTGGCGCGGGCGGCGGGGGCGCTGTTCCTGTGCGATGCCGTGCAGGGGCTGGGCCGGGTGACGATCCCCGATGCCGATCTGGTCGCGGTGTCGGCGCACAAGATCCATGGCCCCAAGGGCATCGGCGCGCTGTGGGTGCGCGACGGCGTGGCGCTTGAGCCGCTGCTGCATGGCGGCGGGCAGGAAGGCGGCCTGCGCTCCGGCACCCAGGCTCCGGGGCTGTGCGCGGGCTTTGGCGTGGCGGCCGAACTGGCTGCGGGGCGGATGGCCGAGGACCGTGCCCATGCCGAGGCGCTGGCGGCGCGGGCGCGCGCCCGGCTGACCGGCTGGCAGATCAATGGCGGCACCGGGCAGCGCTGGCCGGGCAACCTCAATGTCCGGCGCGCGGGGCTGGATGCGGCGCGGCTGATCGCGGATGTGCGCGGCGTCGCCTTTTCGGCGGGCAGCGCCTGTGCGAGCGGATCGGGGCGGCCGAGCCATGTGCTGCGCGCCATCGGCCTCAGCGATGCCGAGGCGCGGGCGAGCATCCGGCTGGGCTTTGGCCGCTACACACAGGTTGAAGAACTGGACCGCGCACTCGACATGATCCTCGACGCGGCGGACAAGCAGGGGCTGAAGGCGGCATGATCAGGATCCGGTTCGAACGCGCCGATGGCGGGGCGGTGCGCGAGGTCGAGGCGCAGCCGGGGGACCGGCTGCTGACCGTCGCCCAGGCCGATGGCCAGCCGCTCGAGGGTACGTGCGAGGGGCAGATGGCCTGTTCGACCTGCCATGTGATCGTGGCGGCGGCGGATTTCGACCGGCTGCCCCCCGCCGCCGAGGCCGAGGAGGACATGCTCGACCTTGCCGCCGGGGCGACGCGCACCAGCCGGCTGGCCTGCCAGATCGTGCTGACCGAGGCGCTGGACGGCCTGACCGTGCGGATCCCCGCCGAGGCGCGCAACATGCAGGGCCGCTGAATAGGGCGCTGACGGGCGCGCGCGGGAGCACCGCGCCCCCATGCTTGCAACCGCGCGCATCATCGCCCATATGCAGCGCGGGAGTCGGGCGGACGGTGCCGTCGCCAACCCGGTCAGGTCCGGAAGGAAGCAGCCGTAACGATATTCGTGCCGGGTCGTTCCGGCTCCCACCTTGCCCCTATCGTCGGTTCTCCCTCACGCGCCCCGATGGCGGGCGAAGTGTTTCCCCTTGGCCTGAAACCGCACTAGAAACCGGGCGATGTCCGAGTCTCCCCAAGCTTACCGCGTTCTGGCGCGCAAATACCGGCCGCAGCGCTTTTCCGAGCTGATCGGCCAGGATGCGATGGTGACGACGCTGGGCAATGCGATCCGGCGCGGGCGGCTGGCGCATGCCTTTCTGATGACCGGGGTGCGCGGGGTCGGCAAGACCTCGACCGCGCGGCTGATCGCCAAGGCGCTCAACTGCATCGGCCCGGACGGGCAGGGCGGGCCGACCATCGATCCGTGCGGCCAGTGCGATCCGTGCCGCGCGATTGCCGAGGGGCGGTTCATCGACGTGCTCGAACAGGATGCGGCGTCGAACACCAAGGTCGAGCAGATGCGCGACCTGCTCGACACCATTCCCTACGCCCCGGTGTCGGCGCGGTTCAAAGTCTATATCATCGACGAAGTTCACATGCTGTCGAACGCGTCGTTCAACGCGCTGCTGAAAACGCTCGAAGAGCCGCCGCCGCATGTGAAGTTCATCTTTGCGACCACCGAGGTCCACAAGGTGCCGGTGACGATCCTGTCGCGGTGCCAGCGTTTCGACCTGCGGCGCATCCCGGCCGAGCTGCTCGCCGGGCATTTCGCCAATGTCTGCGCGGCCGAAGGCGTGGCGGCGGAGCCGGAGGCGCTGGCGCTGGTCGCGCGCGCGGCCGAGGGGTCGGCGCGCGACGGGCTGTCGATCCTCGATCAGGCGATCGCCCATGCCGATCTGGAGGGCGAGGGGCAGGTGACGGCGGCGCAGGTGCGCGACATGCTCGGCCTGTCCGACCGGGGGGCGATCAGGCGGCTGTTCGGCGCGGTGCTGGCGGGCGATGCCGCCGCCGCGCTGGCCGGGCTGCGCGCGCAATATGATCATGGCGTCGATCCGGCGACCGTGCTGCGCGGGCTGCTGGAGACCGTGCACGGCGTGACGCTGGAGCGGATGGGCGCGGGGGCCGACCCCGCCCAGTCGGCCGAGGAGCGCGAGGCGCTGGCAGGGTGGGCGGCGCGGCTGTCCTTCGTCCAGACCCACCGGCTGTGGCAGCTGCTGCTCAAGGGCCATGACGAGGTGGTGCGCGCGCCGATGCCGATCGAGGCGGCGGAAATGGCGCTGCTGCGCGTGATCCATGCCGCCGAACTGCCCGATCCGGCCGAACTGGCCCGCCGGCTGGCGCGCGGCGACCTGCCGCCGCCCTCCGGTGGCTCGTCCGCTTCCGGTTCCGGGCCTTCCGGTTCCGGCCCCGCCCCGTCCGGCCATGTGACGTCGGCGGAGTCTATTCCGGCGGATGCGGGATCGGCACCGCCGCCAGCGGCCGCCCCGGCCGCTTCCCCCGATGTGCCGGCTGATTTTCGCGCCTTTCACGATCTGGTCTATGCCGACCGGCCCCGGCTGGCGCTGCACCTGCACGACGATGTCGGGCTGATCGATTATGCGCCGCCACAGCTGCGGCTGCGCCCGCTCAGGCCGTTGCCCGGCGAGTTTCTGCGCGATCTGGTGGCGCTGCTGCGCCAGCGCACCGGGCTCAACTGGACGGTCGAGCTGGTCGATGGCGCGGCCGCGCCGTCGCTGCTCGAACAGGAACGGGCGGCCGAAGCGGCGGCGCGTCAGGCGATCCTTGACATGCCGGTGGTCAGCGCCGCCTTTGCCGCCTTTCCAGACGCCGAGCTGATCGACTACAGCCCGGCCATGCAGGCGCGCGGCAGCGCGCAAGGGAGCTGATGATGAAAAGTCTCGACGATATCCTGAACATGGCCAAGAATGTGCAGGACGAACTGACCAATGCGCAGGCCAATCTCGACAATATCGAGGTCGAGGGCGCGGCCGGCGGCGGCCTGGTCAAGGTCCGCGCGACTGCCAAGGGGCGGATCATCGCGGTCGATATCGACCCGTCGCTGCTCGCCCCGTCGGAAAAGCAGATGCTCGAGGATCTGGTCGCCGCCGCGTTCAACGATGCCCGCGCCAAGGCCGATCAGGCATCGAGCGCGGAAATGAGCAAGATGACCAGCGGCCTGCCGCTGCCTCCGGGCTTCAAGCTGCCGTTCTGAGCCCGGGTTCAGGCGCGTCGCTGTATGCGCGCTTCATTGGGCGATAGCGGCACCGGGTGTTTTTGATTGGGAAGAACGGCACCGGCCCGCACCCCCACCCGGCCTCCCATAGCGTAACCTGCC
>NZ_JAPFGX010000069.1:0-4798 GCF_059803575.1 Sphingomonas sp. URJC2 | reverse complement strand
GTGCGCCGCCCGCGCCGCCGGCCCCTCCGGCTCCGCCTGCGCCCCCGGCTCCGCCGGCCCCGCCGGGCGAAGCGTCGATCGTCCTGCGCGACGGTTCGCAGGCGACGGTCGCGATCATCGGCGACGAAGCCTCGGCCGCCGCCGCTGCGATGCCGCGCGTCCAGCTGCGTCTGGCCGGGCTGAACAAATGCGCGATGTCGGCTGCCGAGGCCCGCGACGCCAAGCCGGGCGATGACAAAGCGCCCCGGCGCTGCATGCTGCTGCGCGCCGATCCCGGCAACCCCGTGCGGGTCGAAACCCGGGCGGCGGTGCTGGCTGCGCTCGAACAGGCGCGGGCCGGGCTGTCGGCCGCGACGGACGACGATTGGGGACGCCGTGCGCGGACCGAGGCGCTGGCGTTGATCGACGCCCAGATCGCGCGGATGAAGGCCGGCCAGTAAGCCACTGCCTGCGATAGGCCCCGCCTCCGGCCCTTGCGCCAAATCGGCGCTTGCCAAGCCGGGGGCGGGGCTTCAACGCTTCGCCCATGGACCATGAACATACCGGTCAGGCGATCACGCTCGAACCGCTGGTGCGCCGCGTGCTGGCGCCCAATCCCGGGCCGTTCACCTATCACGGCACCCAGACCTATATCGTCGGCACCGGCGATGTGGCGGTGATCGATCCCGGCCCGGACGATCCGGCGCATATCGCCGCGTTGATGGCGGCGGTGGCGGGTGAGCGTGTCACCCATATCCTGTGCACCCACACCCACCGCGATCATTCGCCCGCCGCCGCGCCGCTCAAGGCCGCGACCGGGGCCGAACTGGTCGGCTGCGCGCCTTTGGTGCTCGACGATCTCGGCCCGCGCGCCGATGCGGCGTTCGACGCCGGCTATGCGCCCGACCGGGTGCTCGGCGATGGCGAGGCGGTGTCCGGCCCCGGCTGGACGCTGGCGGCGGTGGCGACGCCGGGGCACACGTCCAACCATCTGTGCTTTGCGCTGGCCGAAAGCGGGGCGCTGTTCACCGGCGATCATGTGATGGGCTGGTCAACCACCGTGGTGGCACCCCCCGATGGCGACATGGCGGCCTATATGGCGAGCCTTGACCGGCTGATGACGCGCGACGACCGCGTCTATTATCCCGCCCATGGCGATCCGATCGACAATCCGCAGCGGCTGGTGCGCGGCCTTGCCGGTCACCGCAAGCAGCGCGAGGGCCAGATCCTCAGGCTGCTGGGCGAGGGGCTGGAGCATATCCCCGACATGGTGCAGCGCATGTATGTCGGCCTTGATCCCCGGCTGCATGGCGCGGCCGGGCGGTCGGTGCTTGCCCATCTGATCGACCTGCTGGCACGGGGCCGCGTGGCCGGCGGGCCGGGCGGCGAGGATCGCTGGCGCCTCGCCTGACCGGGGCGGGCGCAAGGCTGGCGTTTCATGGTTCGCGCTCCTATGTCGGCGGCAAGGCCGGCGCGGGGCTGCGCGGCCGGTGATGGAGAGAGACAGGAACGATGGACGCACGCGACGGGATTGGCGGCTCGCTGGCCGGGCTCGACCTCAGGGCCGAGATCGACCGGCTGCGCACATCGCGCAAGGCGGTCATCCTTGCCCATTATTACCAGCGGCCCGAGTTGCAGGATCTGGCCGATTTCGTCGGCGACAGTCTGGAGCTGTCGCGCAAGGCGCAGGAAACCGATGCCGAGGTGATCGCATTCTGCGGCGTGCGCTTCATGGCCGAGACGGCGAAGATCCTCAGCCCCGAAAAGATCGTCGTGCTGCCCGACATGGACGCCGGGTGCAGTCTGGAAGACAGCTGCCAGCCGGAACAATTCGCCGCGTTCCGCGCCGCGCATCCGGACCATATCGCGCTCACCTACATCAACTGCTCGGCGGCGGTGAAGGCGCTGTCGGACGTGATCGTCACCTCGTCCTCGGCCGAGAAGATCCTGATGCAGATCCCCAAGGAGCAGAAGATCATCTTCGGCCCCGACCGCAATCTGGGCGGCTATCTGGCGCGCAAGACCGGGCGCGAGCTGCTGCTGTGGCCGGGCGTGTGCATCGTGCACGAGGCGTTTTCGGAAACCGAGCTGCTCAAGCTCAAGGCGCGCCACCCCGACGCGCCGATCGCCGCCCATCCCGAATGTCCGCCGCACCTGCTCGACCATGCCGATTTCGTCGGTTCGACCAGCGCGATCCTCGAATATGCCAAGACCGTGTCCGCGCAGACGGTGATCGTGGCGACCGAGCCGCACATCATCCACCAGATGCAAAAGGCGATGCCGGACAAGGAGTTCATCGGCGCGCCGGGTGCGGACGGCAATTGCAACTGCAACATCTGCCCGTACATGGCGCTCAACACGATGGAAAAGCTCTACATCGCGCTGCGCGACCTTGAACCGCGCATCGAGCTGGACGAGGAACTGCGCCTCAAGGCCAAGCGCAGCCTCGACCGGATGCTCGCGATGGCGAGCGGGACCGTCGGGTTGGGCGATCTGGGGCCGCTGCGCCCGGACCTTGGCTGAGGCGACGGCAATGGCAGTGCCGAGCGGGTTTGATCTGTCCGCGTTAGTTGCGGCGACCTTGGCCGAGGATCTGGGCGCGGGCGGGGACATTACCTCTGCCGCCGTCATCCCGGCTGCGGCGCGGTTTGTCGGCACGATGGCGAGCCGCGATGCGATCACGGTTGCGGGGCTGGATGTGGCGGCGGCGTTTTTCCGCGCGCTCGATCCCGATATCGACATCGAGCTGCTGGCGCGCGACGGGGCGCGCGTGGCGGCCGGCGCGCCGCTGATGCGGCTGGCCGGTGCGGCGCGGGCGATGCTGACGGCCGAGCGCTCGGCGCTCAACACCGTCCAGCATCTGTCGGGCATCGCCACGCTCACCGCCGCCTATGTCGATGCCATTGCCGGCACCGGCGCGACCCTGCTCGACACGCGCAAGACCATTCCGGGGCTTCGGGTGCTCGAAAAATATGCGACGCGCATGGGCGGGGCGACCAATCACCGCATGGGCCTGTGGGATGCGGCGATGATCAAGGACAATCATGTCGCGGTTGCCGGCGATGTCGGTGAGGCGGTGCGCCGCGCCGCCGCCGCCGGCATTGCCGAGATCATCGTCGAGGTCGACCGGATCGACCAGATCGAACCGGCGCTGGCGGCGGGCGCGACCCGGCTGCTGCTCGACAACATGCCCCCGCCGGTGCTGTGCGACGCGGTGGCGCTGGTCGCCGGGCGCGTGCCGACCGAGGCGTCGGGCGGCGTCCGCCTCGACACCATCCGCGCCATCGCCGAAACCGGGGTCGATTACATCTCGGTCGGCCGCATCACCCAGTCGGCCCCGGCCGCCGATATCGGGCTGGATTTCAGCCCCGCCTAGCGCGGTTTCCGATCCGGTTGCATCGGATCGGCCGCTTTAGGCCCCTGATTTACCGGATTTTCGAGCCGCCGGGTATGGCATCGATGGTGACGCCCGCCGGATGATGGCGGTCGAGATGGCGCTTGATGATCCTGAGGTTGCGGCTGTTCGAGCGGAAGAAGAAATCGGGGATCGCGCCGACGAACGGGATCGCGCCGAGCAGCAGATCGACACCGACATTGCCGCCCATGCGCATCAGCTGCCAGCGCGACAGGCCGAGATTGCGCGCCTCCCACACGATCCAGGCACCAAGCGCCGAGGCGGCGAGCGGCCCGATGCCGGGCACGAAATCAAGGATCACGTCCAGCCCGAACTGCCGTCCGGTGCCCGGAATGGTGATCAGCCTTTCCATCACCGCCTCCACCGCCTCGACCCGCTGGCGCACCGCCTGCGCGTCGCGGGCAAGGTTCAGCCGGTCGGCCAGTTCGTCGATCCTGTTGACTGACACCATGGGGTCCGATCCTCCGTGCCGGCGATATGGGGGCCGGGCGGCGATTTGACGAGAGGGGTCAGCGCCTTGGCTGGATCAGCCGGTCGAGCGGGTGGACCGCGCGGGGATTGTCGCGGAACAGGTTGAACCGCTGCGCGACTACCGACCAGCGCAGCGGCCGGGCGATGGGGATGTAGAGCGTGGCCGCGCCGATCCCCCGGTCAGCCTCGGCGAGCAGGCGGCTGCGCGCGGCCGGGTCGGTGGCGGCGCGGGCAGCGGCAAGTGCCTGCGCGACATCGGCCGGGCAGGTGGTGGGCGACGGCGCGGGACAGGCGAGGCGCGCCAGATACCAGATCGCGCTCGGTGCGGGCGCGACCTCGTCGATCAGCACCAGATCGGCCTCGGCGCGGCTGGCGGGCCGGGCGGTGACGCCGATCCGTCGCCAGTCGGCGGCAAGCGCTGCAAACACCAGCCGGCTGCCCGGCCCCGGCGGCAGGAACAGCCGCACTTCGGGAATGCGCCCGCGCCCGCGCGCCAGCCACATGGCGATCCGCCCGGCAGCGGTCGCCCGCCGTTCGGCAAGCCCGCTATTGGCCCATGCGGGAAGATAAGGGGCCGCCCCCGCGCCATAGGGCTGGGGCAGGACGGCAATGTCCGGCCGCCAGCGCGGCGCACCGAGCAGCCGGCCAAGCGCCTCGCGGTCGATCGCCATCGCCAGCGCCGCCCGGTTGGCAGGATCACCCGCCAGCCCGTCGCTCCGCGCGGGGACGAGGCCGAGCAGGCCTTCGGCGGGATCGGTCCGCACCAGCCGCGCCGGGATGGCGGCGGCGGCGACCAGCGGCCAGTCGGCAATGCTGCCCCCCAGCACCAGATCGGCATGGCCAAGCATATGGCGCGCCAGCGCCCGCGCCGCCGGCTCGCCGCGCACCCATAAAGCGGGCGGCGGCGGCGCATCGGCCGCGGCGAGCGGGGCC
>NZ_JAPFGX010000068.1:0-4854 GCF_059803575.1 Sphingomonas sp. URJC2 | reverse complement strand
CGCCGGCACGGCGCGCGCGGACGGCGGCTCCGGCCCGGCCGGGGCTGTTCGCGCGGCTGCTCGGCCTTGCGCCGATCAGCCCGGAGACGGTCGAGCGCATGGTCACCGGCGCGATCCTGGCCGGCGGGGCGGCGATTGCGCTCCTCATCCTCCATCTGATGGGGGTGCCGGCAATGGCGGGGGCGGCGCTGGCCGACCTGACTGCGCGGGCGGGCTTTCAGGTCAAGCGGGTCGAACTGACCGGCGTGCGCAACATGGACCGGCTGACCGTCTATGCCATCGCCTTCGACCAGCATTCGCTGGCGATGCCGCTCGTTGATCTCGACCGGGTGCGCGAACAGCTGCTGCGTTATGGCTGGATCGCCGATGCGCGGGTGTCGCGCCGGCTGCCCGACACGCTGGTCGTCGATCTGGTCGAGCGGCAGCCGGCGGCGGTCTGGCAGCATCAGGGGCGGCTGCGCCTCGTCGATGCCGCCGGGGTGGTGCTGGAGGATGTGTCGGCGGTGGCGATGCCGGATCTGCCGCTGCTGATCGGCCCCGATGCCAACCGCCATGCCGGACAGCTGCTGGCGCTGATCGACAAGGCCCCGGCGCTGCGCCCGGTGCTGGTCGGCGCGACCTGGATCGGCGACCGGCGCTGGGATCTGCGCTTCCAGTCGGGCGAGACGCTGGCCCTGCCCGAGGGCGAGGCGGCGGCCAAAACCGCATTGGTCAAATTCGCGCGGCTCGATTCCGACCGGCGGCTGCTCGGCGGGCAGTTCGTGCGCTTCGACATGCGCGATCCCACCCGCTTCGTCGCGCGGATCAACCGCCAGGCGCGGGCAATCGACGATCAGGCGGACGATGCCGCCATCGACGCGGCCGATGAAACTGCGGGTGACGGGGCGGAGGGCGCGGCGGCACCCGGCGCGGGGGGTGTCCGGCCGGCGCGCCCTGCCGCGCGCAATGGCGGACTGGCGAGGGTGAGCGACAGCATATGAGCAGACGGGACGGGCGGAGCGCGGGCGCGCGGACGGAGCGGCTGATCACGGCGCTCGACATCGGATCATCCAAGGTATCGGCGCTGATCGCCGCGCGCGGCGAAAGCGGGGGCATCGAGGTGCTGGGCACCGGCCAGCGCGAAAGCCGGGGCGTGAAGCGCGGCTATGTCGCCGACATGGCGGCGACCGAACTGGCGGTGCGCGAGGCGGTGGAACAGGCCGAACGCATTGCGGGCGTCAATATCGAGGATGTGTGGGTCAGCTTTTCAGCCGGCGGGCTGGTGAGCAACATCGCCTCGGTCGAGGTCGAGCTGGGCGGCCACCGGATCGAGCAGCAGGATATCGACCAGCTGCTCGCCGCCGGGCGCGAGTCGATCGATCCGGCCGGGCGGATGGTGCTGCACGCGCAGCCGACGCTCTACACCATCGACGGGCTGACCGACGTCCGCAACCCGCGCGGGCTGCATGCCGACCGGCTGGGCGTCAACATCCATGTCGTCGCCGCCGATCCGTCGCCGGTGCGCAACCTCGATCTATGCGTCCGGAGCGCACATCTGGATGTGCGCGCCATCGTCGCCGCGCCGGTCGCGACCGGGCTTGCCTGCCTGTCGGACGAGGAACGCGATCTGGGCGTCGCGCTGGTCGAGCTGGGCGCGGGCGTCACCAACGTGTCGCTGTTTTCGGGCGGGGTGCTGGTCGCGCTTGCCTCGCTGCCCATCGGGGCGGCCGACATCACCGACGACATCGCCTCGGCGTTCGGCACAAGGCGCGCACAGGCCGAACGGATGAAATGCTTTTACGGCTCGGCAACCGCCAGCCCGCGCGACAATCACGACATGATCGACGTCGCGCCGCTGTCGGCCGAGGAGGAGGGGGGCGACCTCCAGCGCATCACCCGCGCCCAGCTGATCGCGGTGATCCGCCAGCGGCTGGAACAGATGATGGGCGATATTTCCCGGGCGCTCAAGGATATGGGCTTTGCCGGGCCCAATGGCCGTCAGGTGGTGCTGACCGGGGGCGGGGCCGAACTCAAGGGCATGGCCGATTATGCGCAGGGCGTGCTTGGCCGTGCGGTCAGGGTCGGCCGGCCGCGCGGGCTGGCGGGGCTGCCCGATGCGCATAGCGGCCCGGCCTTTGCGACGCTGGCCGGGCTGACCTGCTATGCCGCGTCCGACCCGGTCGATCTGCGCACCGCGCCGCTTGCCGCGGCGCAGACGATGGTCAGGGCCAGCGGATCGGCGCTGATCCAGCGACTGGTGGCGGCGTTCCGGACCAATCTGTGAATAATGTTGTGGATTATTAAGATTTGGCTCGATTTGGTGAATCCGCTGATTCATAAGTGATGCGGGGGCGAGCGCTTCGCCGACGGGGAAAGCGACGGGAGTTTTTGAGGTATGAGCATCGAGTTTATCCCGCCCGAGGTCGATGAGCTGCGGCCGCGGATCAGCGTGATCGGCGTCGGCGGCGCGGGTGGCAATGCGATCGCCAACATGATCGCATCCGAGGTGCAGGGCGTTGATTTCATCGTCTGCAACACCGATGCCCAGGCGCTCAATGCCTCGCCCGCCGAACGGCGGATCCAGCTTGGTCTCAAGATCACCCAGGGTCTGGGCGCGGGCTCGCGCCCCGAAATCGGCCGCGCCGCCGCCGAGGAAACGATCGAGCAGGTCGAACGCGCGCTTGACGGTGCGCATATGTGCTTCATCGCCGCCGGCATGGGCGGCGGCACCGGCACCGGTGCTGCCCCGGTGATCGCCAAGGCGGCGCGCGAGCGCGGCATCCTGACCGTCGGCGTCGTCACCAAGCCGTTCAGCTTTGAAGGCACGCGGCGGATGAAGTCGGCGGAATCGGGCATTGCCGAGCTGCAAAAGCATGTCGACACGCTGATCGTCATTCCCAACCAGAATCTGTTCCTGATCGCCAATCCGAACACGACCTTCAAGGAAGCGTTCCAGATGGCCGATCAGGTATTGCAGCAGGGCGTGCGCGGCATCACCGACCTGATGGTCATGCCCGGCCTGATCAATCTCGACTTTGCCGATGTCCGCTCGGTGATGGGCGAGATGGGCAAGGCGATGATGGGCACCGGCGAGGCGACCGGCGACAACCGCGCCATCGAGGCGGCGGAAAAGGCGATCGCCAACCCGCTGCTCGACGGCGTGTCGATGAAGGGCGCAAAGGGCGTCATCATCTCGATCACCGGGGGCGAAGACATGCGCCTGATGGAGGTCGACGAGGCCGCCAACCATATCCGCGAACTGGTCGACCCCGAAGCCAACATCATCTGGGGTTCGGCGTTCAACAACGAGCTGGAAGGCAAGATCCGCGTCTCGGTCGTCGCGACCGGGATCGAGGCCGAACAGGCCGCCCAGCCCGAACCGGCGCGCGTCTTTTCCTTTCCCGGCGCGCGCAAGGCCGATGACAAGGCCGAGCCGCGTCCGTTCGTGATGCCCGCGGCCAAGACCGTCGAGCCGACCCCCGCGGCCCAGTCTGCGCCCGTCGCCGCTCCGGAAGAGGATGTGCGCTTCGTCGACGATGTTGCCGAGGCCGAGCCGCTGACGCTCGACACACCGGTCGCCGAACCGGTTGCCGCCGCGCCCCAGCCTCAGGCAGCGCCCCCGGTGCATGACGAACTGCTGCTCGACGCCCCGGCGGCCGAACCCGCGCCCGCGCCCCAGCCCGAACCGGCGGCGCCGTCCTGGCTCAAGGGCGGGCGCGAGGAAAAGGCGCCGCGCCCCGGCGGCGGCACGCTGTTCGAGCGCATGTCGTCGATCGCGCGCGGCTCCGCCCGCACGCCGGGCGCGCCGGAGGACGAGCGGTCCGACCCGCTCGACATTCCGCGCTTCCTCAACCGTCAGAACAACCAGTAAGCCGGCGGGCGCTGACGGGGCATGGCGTTCATGCCCCGGGGCGGCGGCGAACTCCGGTTCGTCGCCGTCTCGCCACATCTGGGCGCGCCGCGGCGCTGTTCGGATTGGCGACAGTGGCCGCGGTGCAGCTATGCTCGCATCGTGATCCGATCCTCCCTTTTCGGCAGCGGATGGGCGGCGCTGGCATTGGCGCTGGCAGCGCCCGTTCATGCCCAGCCCGCCGCCGGCGCTGCCGAGCGGCTGTCCCAGCATCTGCGTGATCTGGCGCGCGACCCGACGAGCCTGCCGGCGCTGATCGGCGCGGGCGAGGCGGCGCTGGGCGTCGGCGACAGCAATGCGGCACTCGGCTTTTTCGCGCGTGCCGATGAACAGGCCCCGCGCAACGGCCGGGTCAAGGCCGGCCTCGCCCGCGCGCTGCTGATGAACGACAATCCGCGCGACGCGCTGCGCATGTTCGAGGCCGCGACCGCGCTTGGCGTGCCCGAGGCGGACATTGCCGGCGACCGCGGGCTGGCATTCGACCTGCGCGGCGACCAGCGCCGGGCGCAGCGCGACTATGCCATCGCCCTGCAGCGCGGCGGTAATGACGAGGTGACGCGGCGTTATGCGCTGTCGCTGGCGATCAGCGGTGATCGCGCCGGCGCGCTCAAGCTGCTCGATCCGCTGCTTTACAAGCGCGATCAGGCGGCGTGGCGCGCGCGCGCATTCGTGCTGGCGCTGACCGGCGACATGGCGGGCGCAAACCAGATTGTCGGGCAGGTGATGCCCGAACGCATGGCCGCGCTGATGACCCCGTTCATGGCGAGGCTTAGCGCGCTGACCCCGGCGCAAAAGGCCGCTGCCGTCCATCTGGGCGAAATGCCCGCCGATGGCGTCCGCATGGCCGGGGCCGAAGCCGATGCGCAGGTGGCGGCGATGGCCCCGATGTCGCAGGCCGCGCGGCTGGCCCCGGTGATCCGCAGCGCGCCGGGGGCGGCCGCCGCGCCGACGCCGACGCCTGCCCC
>NZ_JAPFGX010000067.1:0-5354 GCF_059803575.1 Sphingomonas sp. URJC2 | reverse complement strand
AGCGCCGCCTGTTCGTGGCGCGCCCGCGCGGCCGCATCACGCGCGCGTGCCGCCAGCGCGTCGAGCCGCGCCGCCCGCTGCCGTGCCGCATCGGCGGCCCCGCGCGCTTCGGCCAGCCGCCGCCGCTCGCTGCCGGTCGGGGCCGGGGCCAAAGCGGCGGGCGGGGTGGCGATGCCGGAACCCGCTGGTTGCCGCCATGTCGCCCACAGGCCGATCAGCGCCGCGATGGCGAGCGCAGCGGCAGCCGCGACGGCAATCGTGACGGCGGGGCGGCGCGGGCGCGCGGGCGGGAAGCGGCCGGCGCGCGCCATCAGCCTTCGCGGTGATAGGGATGGTTGGCGAGGATGCTGGTCGCCCGCCACAATTGTTCGGCCAGCATCGCCCGGGCGAGCAGATGCGGCCAGGTGGCGCGGCCAAAGGCAAGCAGCAGATCGGCCTCGGCCCGCGCCTCCTGATCATGGCCGTCGGCGGCACCGATCAGGAACCGGCATTCGCGCCGGCCATCGTCGCGCCACCGGCCCAGCCGCTGCGCCAGCTCCATCGATCCCAGCATCTCGCCGCGCTCGTCGAGGGCGACCGTCACGCTGGCGGGCGCGGGGGCGGGCATCCGGCCGCCCTGATCGGGCAGCTCGGTCATCCTGACCGGCCAGGCGATCCGGCGCAGATAGCGGTCGACCAGATCAGCCTCGGCCCCGCGCCCGATCCGGCCGCGCGCGATGATGTGCAGCAGCAAGGCGTCAGCGGTCGGCCGCCAGCGACCCGCCAGCGGGATCGAAACCGGTCATCGGCCGGCCGGCAAAGGCCTGACCCGCCTGGCCGTCCTCCGCCGCGCCGGGGGCGGGCGCTTCGCCAAAGGCCCACATGCGTTCCAGATTGTAGAAGCTGCGCACTTCGGGGCGGAACAGATGGACGATCACGTCGCCGGCATCGATCAGCACCCAGTCGGCGGCCGGCAGCCCTTCGACCCGCGCGATCCGGCCCAGTTCGGCCTTGATCCGCTCGACAAGCTTCTGCGCCATCGATGCGACCTGACGGGTCGAACGGCCGCTGGCGATCACCATGTGGTCGGCGATGCTGCTCTTGCCGGCAAGCGGGATCGAGACCGTCTCGACCGCCTGATCGTCTTCAAGCGAGGACAGGACGAGCCTGTGCAGCGCCCCGACCGGATCGGTCTCGGCGGTGCTCGGAGCGCGGGATGAAGCAGGCAATGGCATTCCTCTTGAAAAGGGGATCAGGGTGTCGGTGGACGGGCATCGCTGCCTGTCCGTGTTGGACCAGTCCGAACGCGGGAGACGGGGCGGCGGTGCCAATCGGGATCGGCGCGGCGGATTGCCGTCGCCGAACGCGGATCGGGGCGAAAGCGCAGCAGCACGAGCGCCGGCAGTCTCCACATCGTCCAGTCTTGGTGCTGGCCGGCGGGCCGGACGAAGCGCCGCAGCCAGGCCATTGCGTTGCTCGCAAGAGCGTCGCGATTATATCCCGGACGGGCGATCACCGCAATCGGCACCGTGCGGGCGATGCGCCGCCATGCCCGCCAGCGGTCAAACTGGGCCAGATTGTCCGCCCCCATCAGCCAGATGAACCGGACATGCGGGTGCCGCCGGACCAGCCGGTCGAGCGTGTCGACCGTGTAGCGGGTGCCAAGCCGGTCCTCGATCGCGGTTGCGCGGATCGGCAGCCCCCGCGCCACCGCGCGCGCCGAGGCGAGTCGCGCAGTCAGCGGGGCCATGGTGCCGGCGTCCTTCAGCGGATTGCCCGGCGACACCAGCCACCAGATCTCGTCCAGATCGAGCGCGCGCAGCGCATGGCGGCTGATCGCGCGGTGGCCGCCATGGGCCGGGTTGAACGAGCCGCCGAGCAGCCCGATACGCTTCATCCGCGCACCTGGCCGCTGCCCCGCCCGATCCATTTATAGGTGGTCAGCCCTTCAAGCGCGACCGGGCCGCGCGCGTGCAGCCGCCCGGTGGCAATGCCGATTTCGGCCCCCAGCCCGAACTCGCCGCCATCGGCGAACTGGGTCGAGGCATTGTGCAGCACGATCGCGCTGTCGACTTCGGCCAGAAAGCGTTCGGCTGCCATCGCGTCGCCGGTGACGATGGCATCGGTATGGCCCGAACCATGAGCGGCGATATGCGCCAGCGCCGCATCCAGCCCGTCGACGATCCCGACCGTGGCGATGGCATCCAGATATTCGGTGTCCCAGTCCTCGGCCGATGCCGGGGTGATGGCGGGATCAAGCGCCTGCGCCCGCCCGTCGCCGCGCAGCGCGCAGCCGCGTTCGATCAGCATCGCGACCAGCGCCCGCGCCTCGGGATAGGCGGCGTCGATCAGCAGCGTTTCCATCGCCCCGCAAATGCCCGTGCGGCGCAGCTTGGCGTTGGTGACGATGGCAGCCGCCATCGCCGGATCGGCGGCGGCATGAACATAGACATGGTTGTTGCCATCCAGATGCGCGAGCACCGGCACGCGCGCCCCCGCCTGCACGGCTGCGACCAGCGATTTGCCCCCGCGCGGCACGATCAGGTCGATCTGCCCGGCCGCGCCGAGCATCGCGGTGACCAGCGCCCGGTCCTGATCACCGACCAGCTGCACGGCGTCGGCGGGCAGCCCCGCCTCCGCAATGCCGGCGGCAATCGCGGCGTGGATCGCGCGGTTGGTGTGAACCGCCTCCGATCCGCCGCGAAGGATCACCGCATTGCCCGCGCGCAGCGCCAGCGCCGCCGCATCGGCGGTGACGTTGGGCCGGCTTTCATAGATGATGCCGATGACGCCGATCGGCACCCGCACCCGCGCCAGCACCAGCCCGTTGGGCCGGGTGCGGCGGTCGATTTCGGCCCCGACCGGGCTGTCGAGCGCCGCGACATCGGCCATCGCCGCCGCCATCGCCTCGATCCGTGGCCCGTCGAGCCGCAGCCGGTCGATCAGCGCCGGCGACAGGCCCGATGCCGCGGCCAGATCGCGCGCATTGGCATCGGCGATGATGCCGACCCGGGCGCGGATCTGCGCCGCTGCCGCCCGCAGCGCGGCGGCGGTTGCCAGGGCGGGCAGGCGGGCAAGCGCGGCGGCGGCGGCCCGCGCGCGCGCGGCCATCGCCCCGATCATCTGGCTGGCATCGGTCATCCGCGCGGCCTAGCATGGCGGGCCGAAGTCGCGCTAGGCGGGGCGGCGGAGGAGTGCGGCAGATGGCGACCATGACGACGGCAGCCGGGGCGACTACAGGGTCGCCCGGTGAAGAGGGGCATGCCGGATCCCGGCCCGGCATCTGCGCTAACTGCGGGACGGTGCTGGCCGGTGCCTATTGCCATGGCTGTGGGCAGGCCGCCCATGTCCATCGCTCGCTGGCGGCGATCTGGCACGATCTTGCCCATGGCGTGCTGCATTTCGAAGGGCGGATCTGGAACACGCTGCCGCTGCTCGTCTGGCATCCGGGCGCGCTCACCCGCCGCTATATCGCCGGGGAACGCGCGCGCTTCGTGTCGCCGATCGCGCTGTTTCTTTTCTCGGTGTTTCTGATGTTCGGCGTGTTCGGCGCGCTGGGCATGGAACTGAACGTCATCGGGGGCGACAAGCTTGCCCCCCGCGCCGCATCGACGCCGGCGGACGAGCTGGCGGCGGCGCGGCGCGATCTCGACGCCCGCATCGCCGCGGCCAAGGCGCGCGGGGCGGAGACTGCCGCGCTCGAACAGGAACGGGCGGTGCTGTCGATGACCTCCGGACTGGTTCGGCCGGGGACGGATGGCGGCGCGTTCGACACCGGCCTTGCCGCCATCGATGCGCGGCTCAAAAAGGCCAGCGCCAATCCCGGGCTGCTGCTCTACAAGATCCAGTCGAGCGCCTATAAATTCAGCTGGGCGCTGATCCCGATCTCGACCCCGCTTCTGTGGCTGCTGTTTGCGTGGCGGCGCGAATACCGGCTTTATGATCACGCCGTGTTCGTCACCTATTCGCTGGCGTTCATGTCGCTGCTGGTCGTCGTGCTGGCGGTTCTGGGATCGGTGCCGCTGTCCGAAACATGGGTGATGACCGCCGCCACGCTGATCCCGCCCGTCCATATGTACCGGCAGATGCGCGGTGCCTATCGGCTTGGCCGGGGCAATGCGCTGCTTCGCACCGGACTTTTGCTCATCCTCGCGCTGGTCGCGCTGACCCTGTTTGCCTTTCTGCTCGTCGCGCTCGGCGCATCGGGCTGAGCCACAGATCGCGCCGGATCGGATCAGGTCCGGCGCGATCCGCTCCGCAATGGCCCGGATCGCGCTGGGCGGCGGCGTCGCCGGCCGGGCAGTTCTTGGCGATGCATGCCAAGCGACCTGCACGGGACGCGGCGATTGTCGACGCCCCCGTCGCCGCCGGGCCGGTGATCGACCGGCCCGGCGCGGCCTATCGCCTGCTGGCACCGGGACTGGCGCCGCTGCGGCATGAGCGGCTGGCCGTGCTCCATCTGACACAGGGCAGGCAGCTGATCGCGCAGCAGCTGTTCGTGGGCCGGGCGACCGACATCGATCTGCCCGCCCGGGCGATCCTTGCTCGCGCGCTCGGTGCCGGGGCGGCGGGGATCGTGCTGGCGCACAATCATCCCGGCGGCGATCCGATGCCCAGCCCCGGCGACATTGCGGCGACGCGCCGGCTGGCCGCGCTGCTTGGCCCGGTCGGGATCGGCCTGCACGATCATCTGGTGATCGCGCGCGGCGGCTGGACGTCCTTTTACCTGCTCGGCCTGTTGTAGCGGCAGGCGCGGACCGTCGCCGGCTCCGGCCGTGGCCCGTCTGCTTCGAAGGCGGCGAAATAGCTGTCGGCGCTGGGCATCGGCGCGAACGCGACCTGGCGATAGCCCAGGGCAGCAAATTCGCAGGCGAGCAGCGCCGGGGGCGTGCCGTGATTCTGGGTCGGCCGGTCGGAATCGACGACGATCACCCGCCCGCCGGGGCGCAGCGCCGGGCGCAGATGCCACAAAAAGGCATAGGGCTGGCCGATCTCATGATACATATGCACCATGAACACCCGGTCGAAACTGCCGGCGGGCAGCTTGGGATTGTCCGGCTCGCCCAGCTTGACCGAGACATTGTCCAGCCGCTCGCGGTTGACGCGCGCGGCCAGCGCGTCGCGCACCTCGGGCACGATGTCCTGCGCGAGCACGCGGCCATTCGTGCCGACGCGCGTCGCCAGTCGCACCGTGTAATAGCCCTCGCCCGCGCCGATATCGGCAACGGTCATGCCGGGCACGACGCCGGCCCGGTCCATCACCGAATCCGCCTCGCTCACCCGGTCGCGCGCCTCTTCGGTCGACCAGCGGGTCGACACGATCCGCGCCACCGGCCGGTCGGGGGCCGGGAACGGTCCCGCCCGCTCGCCATCGC
>NZ_JAPFGX010000066.1:2500-5766 GCF_059803575.1 Sphingomonas sp. URJC2 | reverse complement strand
GGAAGACTGTCGATCTGAGGCAGACAAGGACCGACGCTGATCGGGGTGCTGATCGGCGGGCGGGCGGGGGTTGGTGCGCGTTGGTGGTTGTTCGGCCCGGCGAGGCATCACGGCGCAGAAGATCTGCGCGATGGCTGCGCTCGGGCCGGCTTGACCACAGGCCAGTGCCGGCGTGCAGAAACGCAAAAAGCCGCCCGTTGGGGCGACCTTGTCTGCGGACTTGGTTCAGCAAGTTGATTTGGTTGCGGGGGCAGGATTTGAACCTGCGACCTTCAGGTTATGAGCCTGACGAGCTACCGGGCTGCTCCACCCCGCGCCAGTATTGGCGATCGGTGTGTACCGGTCGCGAAGATTGTGAATGGGTTTTATCCGAGCGCGCCGGCTTCAAAGCCTGGCGACGACCTACTCTTCCATCGCTTAAGCGATAGTACCATCGGCGCTGTCTGGTTTCACGGCCGAGTTCGGGATGGGATCGGGTGGGTCACAGACGCTATGGCCACCAAGCTATGGAGCCGGCGCGTTCGGAAAGCTTTTTGATCGGTGCCCGTGCAGGCATTCATATATCCGCCATCAGCGCTGTCGTTGATGGTGGGACTCTTCAAGCGCGAATAGAGCAATTAGTATCGGTTAGCTCCATGCGTTACCGCACTTCCACATCCGATCTATCAACGTGGTGGTCTTCCACGGCTCTATGAAGTCTTATCTTGAGGGAGGCTTCCCGCTTAGATGCTTTCAGCGGTTATCCCGTCCATGCATAGCTACCCTGCTGCGCCGTTGGCACGACGACAGGTCCACCAGAGGCATGTTCACCCCGGTCCTCTCGTACTAGGGGCAACTCCTCTCAAACTTCGACGCCCACGGCAGATAGGGACCAAACTGTCTCGCGACGTTCTGAACCCAGCTCACGTACCACTTTAATTGGCGAACAGCCAAACCCTTGGGACCTGCTCCAGCCCCAGGATGTGATGAGCCGACATCGAGGTGCCAAACAACCCCGTCGATATGAGCTCTTGGGGGTTATCAGCCTGTTATCCCCGGCGTACCTTTTATCCGTTGAGCGATGGCCCTTCCACGAGGGACCACCGGATCACTATGACCGACTTTCGTCTCTGCTCGACTTGTCAGTCTCGCAGTCAGGCTGGCTTATGCCATTGCACTCTAACAGACGGTTTCCAACCGTCCTGAGCCAACCTTCGCGCGCCTCCGTTACTCTTTGGGAGGCGACCGCCCCAGTCAAACTACCCGCCACAGAGGGTCCCTGCACCGGATAACGGTGCGAGGTTAGACATTAAACAACAACAGGGTGGTATTTCACTTGTTGGCTCCCCCCAGGCTGGCGCCCGGGCTTCAAAGCCTCCCACCTATGCTACACAGTTCTTGTCCAATGCCACTCTGAAGCTGCAGTAAAGGTGCACGGGGTCTTTCCGTCTAACCGCGGGTACTCCGCATCTTCACGGAGAATTCAATTTCGCTGAGCAGGTGTTGGAGACAGTGGGGAAGTCGTTACGCCATTCGTGCAGGTCGGAACTTACCCGACAAGGAATTTCGCTACCTTAGGACCGTTATAGTTACGGCCGCCGTTTACCGGGGCTTCAATTCAGAGCTTGCACTCCTCCTCTTAACCTTCCGGCACCGGGCAGGCGTCAGACCCTATACGTCGTCTTGAAGCCGACTTAGCAGAGCCCTGTGTTTTTGCTAAACAGTCGCTACCCCCTGGCCTGTGCCCCCCATAAGTGCTTGCGCATATATGGGGCCTCCTTCTTCCGAAGGTACGGAGGCAATTTGCCGAGTTCCTTCAACACCCTTCTCTCAAGCGCCTTGGTATACTCTACCAGCCCACCTGTGTCGGTTTCGGGTACGGTCCATATGGAGGGGCTATTTCCCGGGACAGCTTCGAAGCCAGACCAATCCGTTAAGGCCTGACAACACACGCCATCCGTCACACACCTCCGGGTTCAGGAATATTAACCTGATTCCCATCGACTACCCCCTTCGGGCTCGTCTTAGGGGCCGACTCACCCTGCGCGGATTAGCCTTGCGCAGGAACCCTTGGGCTTTCGGCGACAGTGCATCTCACACTGTTTATCGCTACTCATGTCAGCATTCGCACTTCCGATATCTCCACGGTCGGTTACCCTCCCGCTTCACAGACTTACGGAACGCTCCGCTACCGCTGGATCAAAAGATCCAACCCTAAGCTTCGGTGCACGTCTTGAGCCCCGTTACATCTTCGCCGCAGGAACCCTTATTTAGACCAGTGAGCTGTTACGCTTTCTTTAAAGGATGGCTGCTTCTAAGCCAACCTCCTGGTTGTTTTGGGATTCCCACATGCTTTCCCACTTAGACGTGACTTGGGGACCTTAGCTGTAGGTCAGGGCTGTTTCCCTCTTGACGACGGACCTTAGCACCCGCCGTCTGTCTCCCGGATATCACTCGCTGGTATTCGGAGTTTGGTTAGGTTTGGTAGATCTCGCGACCCCCTAGCCCATCCAGTGCTCTACCCCCAGCGGTGTTCGTCCGAGGCACTACCTCAATAGTTTTCGCGGAGAACCAGCTATTTCCCGGCTTGATTGGCCTTTCACCCCTAAGCACAACTCATCCGGTACCTTTTCAACGGTAATCGGTTCGGACCTCCAGTGGGTGTTACCCCACCTTCATCCTGGTCATGCATAGATCGCCGGGTTTCGGGTCTAATACATCGAACTCAGTCGCCCTATTCAGACTCGCTTTCGCTGCGCCTACACCTATCGGCTTAAGCTTGCTCGATACATTAAGTCACTGACCCATTATGCAAGAGGTACGCGGTCAGGCCACAAGGACCCTCCCACTGCTTGTAGGCATTCGGTTTCAGGTACTGTTTCACTCCCCTCATCGGGGTGCTTTTCACCTTTCCCTCACGGTACTGGTTCACTATCGGTCATGCACGAGTATTTAGGCTTGGAGGGTGGTCCCCCCATGTTCAGACAGGATTTCACGTGTCCCGCCCTACTCAAGTCCTCATTCCTCACTTTCGCATACGGGGCTGTCACCCGCTATGGCCGAACTTTCCAGATCGTTCTGCTAGTTTAGAATGAGGCACTGGCCTGGTCCGCGTTCGCTCGCCACTACTTACGGAATCTCGGTTGATGTCTTTTCCTCCGGGTACTGAGATGTTTCAGTTCTCCGGGTTCGCTTCACCAAAGCTATGTATTCACTAAGGTGATACCTCTAACCCATTTAACTCTGCATCCGGCGAACCGAAGTCAGAGATAAATGGTGAAGGTGGG
>NZ_JAPFGX010000065.1:0-7613 GCF_059803575.1 Sphingomonas sp. URJC2 | reverse complement strand
GCGGCTTCGGCCGGCGGCGCTTCCGGCGCGACGGCGTCGGCGGCCAGCGTTTCGGCCGGCGTTTCGGCCGGCGCGGCGTCGCCGGTATCGGCTGCATCGGCGTCGATGCCGGTTTCGGCACCGGCATCTGCCCCGGTCAGGCCGTCATCGCCCTGACGCCGGCGGCGTCCGCCGCGCCGGCCGCGACGGCCACGACGGCCACGACGGCCTTCGCCATCCTCGCCAGCACCCTCATCGGCCCGGCGGGCAGAGACGGCATCGGCGCCGGCGTCGTCGCCATCCTCGCCATCCGCCTCATCGGCATCGCCGGCACGTTCGGTTCCGGCGTCACCAGCCCCGGCGTCACCGGCACCGGCCTCGCCAGCCTCGTTCCCGTCACGGCCACGGCGGCCACGGCGGCGGCGGCGGCGGCGGCGGGCACCGGCCTCGCCGCGTTCCTCGCGCGCCTCGCCCCGCTCCTCGGCATCGCCGCGCGCGCCGGCGTCGGCGGTTTCGGCTTCCTCCTCTTCGTCCTCGTCCTCGATCTCGTCGATCTCGGGCTCGTCATCGTCGAACGCGATCTGCGGCGGGTCGAAACGCGGCGCATGGGCGGGCGGCGGGCCGCTCGATTCGACGGTCATCCGCGCGCCCTCGACCTCGCCCGACTGGGCGACCTCGATGCGCACGCCATAGCGTTCCTCGATCTCGGCCAGTTCGGCGCGCTTGTGATTGAGGACGTAAAGCGCCGCTTCCTGGCTGGCGCGCAGCAGCAGCAGCGAGCCGCGCCCGCGCGCCGCCTCATCCTCGAGCAGGCGCAGCGCCGACAGGCCGGCCGACGAGGCGGTGCGGACAAAGCCGGTGCCTTCGCAATGCGGGCAGGGCCGGGTCGAGGCCTCGAGCACGCCGGTGCGCAGCCGCTGGCGGCTCATTTCCATCAGGCCGAAGCCCGAAATCCGCCCGACCTGGATGCGCGCCCGGTCATTGGCGAGCGCGGCCTTCATCGCCTTTTCGACCTTACGGACGTTGGAGCCATTCTCCATGTCGATAAAGTCGATCACGACCAGCCCGGCCATGTCGCGCAGCCGCAGCTGGCGCGCAATCTCGTGCGCGGCTTCCAGATTGGTGGCGACCGCCGTCTGCTCGATCCCGTGTTCGCGCGTCGAACGGCCCGAGTTGATGTCGATCGACACCAGCGCCTCGGTCGGGTTGATGACCAGATAGCCGCCCGATTTCAGCTGCACGACCGGCTGATACATTTGCGACAGTTGATCCTCGACGCCGAAGCGCTGGAACAGCGGCACCGGGTCGGAATAGGGCTGCACCCGCCGCGCATGGCTGGGCATCAGCAGCTTCATGAAGGATTTGGCGGCGCGATAGCCATCCTCGCCCTCGACGATCACTTCCTCGATGTCGCGGTTGTAGATGTCGCGGATCGCGCGCTTGATCAGATCGCTGTCGCCATAGATCAGCGCCGGGGCGGACGCGCTCAGCGTCGTCTCGCGGATCTCGTCCCACAGCCGCGCCAGATAATCGAAATCGCGCTTGATCTCGGTCTTGGTGCGCGACAGCCCGGCGGTGCGGACGATGCAGCCCATCGTCTTGGGCAGCGTCAGCTCCGACATGATCGACTTCAGCCGCTTGCGGTCGGCGGCGTTCGAAATCTTGCGGCTGATCCCGCCGCCCTGGGCGGTGTTGGGCATCAGCACGCAATAGCGGCCGGCAAGCGACAGATAGGTGGTGAGCGCCGCACCCTTGTTGCCACGCTCTTCCTTGACGACCTGCACCAGCAGCACCTGGCGGCGGCGGATCACGTCCTGGATCTTGTAGCGGCGGCGCAGCCGCATCCGCCGCTCGCGCAGCGATTCGACCGCGTCGTCGGACCCGCCGCCGCCGTTCAGCGCCTCGGCGCGGGGGCGCTCCTCGCCATCGTCGCCATGCGCGCCGTCGCCATCGGCATCATGCGCGCCATCATCGTCATCCTCGGCATTGTGCAGCGCCGCTTCCTCGGCGGCATGCTCCGCTTCCTCGCGCAGCAGCGCCTCGCGGTCTTCCTTGGGGATCTGGTAATAATCCGGGTGGATTTCGGAAAAGGCGAGGAAGCCGTGGCGGTTGCCGCCATAATCGACGAACGCGGCCTGGAGCGAGGGCTCGACCCGCGTCACCTTGGCGAGATAGATATTCCCCTTGAGCTGTTTCCGCTCGGCCGATTCGAAATCAAATTCCTCGATACGGTTGCCTTTGACGACGGCCACGCGGGTCTCTTCCCGGTGGCGCGCGTCGATCAACATGCGCATGGTCATTCACTGGTCTCCGGGCGCGGGCGCGGCCGTCGGCGGTCAAGCAGCCGATCCGGGCGCCGGCGCGATAGCAGGCGGGCGGCGCGCGGAACCCATGGTCCGCAGCCGCCGGCAATGGTGATACGAAAATAAGCGCTTCCGCTGCACGGGCATGCCGCGGGCCTTGGCCGCGGTCATCGTCCTGCGTCGCGCGACCGCCGGCAGCTGCCGGACGATGCGAAACGCGGAAAACATGCCCCATTGCAACATCAACCTGTTCGGTCGGCACCGGGCGGACGGGATAAGCACCAGTCCGCCGGATCGCCGGTAAAGGCCGCGCAATACGGCGCGACTGTCATGAGGGTTAGCATCGCTTGCAACATGGAGCAAGTTCCGATCACCCCAACATCCCATCACCATTGCAAAATCCGCCCGGCCATGCTGTCCGCTGTCAGGGCACGGCGGGCATGGACCGGCAGGCGCGAATGGCGGCAGGGATGCGCGACAGGATCTGGCCAGAAAGAATCTTGCAGGCGCTGGCGATCGTCATACTGGCGGCGGGGATTGCCGCTGCCGTCCGGCTGGCGCTGATCGCCGCCGCGCAGACGCCGGGCACGCTCACCCTGCGCCTCGATCCGCCGCCGCCAGCCGCACCCCTGCCCGCCGTCGACGGCCCGGCCGACCGGCCGCTCGTCATCCTCGATCCCGGCCATGGCGGCCATGATCCGGGTGCAGTCGCGCCGGGCGGGCAGACGCGCGAGAAGGACCTGACGCTGGCCCTTGCCCGCACGGTGCGCGCGCGCATTCTGGCCGGCGGGCGGGCGCGGGTGGCGCTGACCCGCGACACCGACCGCTATCTGAGTCTGCGCGAGCGGATCGAGATCGGCCGCGCGCTGGGCGCGAGGCTGTTCATCTCGCTGCACGCCGATGCCGCGCCGGCCAGCGACGATGCGCATGGCGCGACGATCTACACGCTGTCGGAGACGGCCTCCGATGCCGAGGCGGCGGCGCTGGCGCGCAGCGAGAACCGCGCCGACATCGTGCGCGGGATCGATCTGGGCGCGGCGCGGGCCGATATCGCCTCGATCCTGATCGATCTGGCGCAGCGCGAGACGCGCGCCGACGCGCTCGGCTTTGCCCGGCTGCTGCACCGCGAGGCGGGCGACAGCGTGCCGTTCCGCCCCGATCATCTGCGCACCGCCTCGCTGATGGTGCTGAAGGCCCCCGACATGCCCTCGGTGCTGCTGGAGGCGGGCTATATCACCAACACCACCGACCTCGCCTTTATCGGCGCGCCCGACGGCCAGCGCCGCATCGCCGACGCCCTTGCCCGCGCGATCGACGCGCATTTCGCCCGCAAGCTTGCCCGGCGTTAGCGGCGGGGTTGTTTGTGGTGCGGGCTGGTGCCGCGACCAAACAAACACGCGCGGGCCGGTGCCGCGATCAAACACCCGACACCGCGCGCCACCCCGCGCGACTGTAAAACCGCGTGAAAGCTGCTAGAGCCGGGCGCGATGGATCAGGTTCAACCGGGAAATACGCGCTTCCGCCTGCGGCGCGACGGCCCGCTGGCGCAATTTGTCGCCCGGCTGGCGCAGCGGCGCTGGATCAGATGGCTGGCGGCGCTGGCCGGGGTGGCGGCGGCGGGATATCTGGCGATCTGGCTGGTCTTTGCCCGCGACCTGCCCTCGGTCGACATGCTGCGCAGCTACGAACCGCCGCTGCCCACCATGATCCGCGCGATCGACGGCACGCCGGTGCACAGCTTTGCCCGCGAACGGCGCGTGCAGCTGGCCTATGCGGAATATCCCCAGCTGCTCGTCCAGGCCTATATCTCGGCCGAGGACCGGACCTTTTTCAGCCATGGCGGCGTCGATTATCCGGGCATCATCTCGGCGCTGGTCACCAACCTGACGCGCAGCGGCCGCCCGGTCGGCGCGTCGACCATCACCCAGCAGGTCGCCAAGAACCTGCTGCTGTCGAGCGAGCTGAGCTATCGCCGCAAGATCCGCGAGGCGATCCTCGCCTATCGGATCGAATCCGCGCTGACCAAGGAAGACATTCTCGAGCTCTATCTCAACCAGATCTTCCTCGGCCGGAACGCCTATGGCGTGCAGGCCGCCGCGCGCGCCTATTTCGACAAGGATGTCGGCCAGCTGACCCTGCCGGAAATGGCCTATCTCGCCATCCTGCCCAAGGCGCCGAGCAATTACAGCCCCGAACGCCATGCCGGCCGCGCGCTTGAGCGGCGCAACTGGGTGCTCGGCCAGATGCGGCGCAACGGCTATATCGACGATCGCGCGCTCGCCGCCGCCCGTGCCGCGCCGCTCGGCACCATCCCGCGTCAGGGCGCGCGGTTCGAGGCCAATGCCGGCTATTTCATCGAGGATGTGCGCCGCGCGCTGATCGAGCGGTTCGGCGAGGATGCCGGGGCCGGGCCGCAAAGCCTGTATGCCGGCGGGCTGTGGGTGCGCACCTCGCTTGATCCGCGTTTGCAGCAGCTGGCCGAAAGCGCGCTGCGCGACGCGCTGGTGCGCTATGATCGCGGCCGCGGCTGGCGCGGGCCGATCCGGCGGCTTGAGCTGGGCGGGGATTGGGCGCAGCGGCTGGCGGCGGCCAATCTGGGGGCCGGCTATCCCGACTGGCGGGTGGCGCTGGTGCTCGACAGGGCGGCGGATGCCGCGCGCATCGGCTTTCCCTCGGGCGAGGAAGCCGTGCTGCCGGCGGCGGCCGCGCAGATGCCGGTCGCGGGCGCGGGCGGCACCGCCTTTGCCCGGCTGCGCGCGGGCGACGTGATCGTCGTCGCGCCCGAGGGCCGCGGATGGGCACTGCGCAGCATCCCGGCGATTTCGGGCGGCATGGTCGTGCAGGATCCGCGCAGTGGCCGGGTGCTCGCGATGCAGGGCGGGTTCGACAGCCGGCTGCGGAGTTTCAACAACGCCACCCAGGCGCAGCGCCAGCCCGGATCGACGATCAAGCCGTTCGTCTATGCCGCGGCACTCGATCAGGGGATGACCCCGGCGACCGTGCTGATCGACGGGCCGTTCTGCGTCTATCAGTCGGCACTGCTCGGCCAGAAATGCTTCCGCAACTTCACCGGCGGCTATGCCGGGCCGCGCACGATGCGCTGGGGGATCGAACAGTCGCGCAACCTGATGACGGTGCGTGCCGCCTCGCAGACCGGCATGGCCAATGTCGTGCGCACCATCTCGCGCATGGGGATTGGCGATTACCAGCCCTTCCTGTCGATCGCGCTCGGGGCCGGCGACACCACGGTGCTGCGGATGACCAACGCCTTTTCACAGCTGGTCGCGCTGGGCCGCGAGCTCAAGCCGACGATCATCGATTATGTGCAGGACCGGCGCGGCAAGGTGATCTGGCGCAGCGACGGGCGCTGCGCGGCGATGCGCACCTGCAACGCGCGCGACTGGGACGGGCGGCCGATGCCGCGCCCGCCGCTGCGCGGGCGGCAGGTGATGGACCCGATGACCGCCTATCAGATGGTCCATATCCTCGAAGGTGTGGTCGAACGCGGCACCGCACAGGTGCTGCGCGATCTCGGCCGGCCGCTGATGGGCAAGACCGGGACGACCACCGGCCCGACCAATGTCTGGTTCGTCGGCGGCTCGCCCGATCTGATCGCCGGCCTGTATCTGGGCTATGACCAGCCGCGCTCGCTGGGCGGCTATGCGCAGGGCGGCACGCTGGCCGCGCCGGTGTTCCGCCAGTTCGCGCGCGACGCGATGAAGGACATGCCGGTCGTGCCGTTCCGCGCCGCGCCCGGCGTCCGCATGGTCAGGATCGACCGGCGTTCGGGCCAGCGCGTGTTCGGCGCCTGGCCGGGCAACGACCCGCGCGCGCCGGTGATCTGGGAAGCGTTCAAGCCCGAAAGCGAACCGCGCCGTTCGGTCCGCCGCGCCGATCTGCTGGCCCAGGCCCGTGCCGAGGCCGAGGCGGCGGCCGCCGAACTCAACGCCCGCCCGCGCCGCGACAGCGACTTCCTTGAGCGCGAGGGCGGGATTTACTAGAGCCATGGTTCAGGCCATCGCCGCGCGCCCCCCGATCCCCGGGGGCGGACGGCTGGCACGCCGCGGCCCCGCCCCGGCGCAGACGAGAAAGAGTAGGACGTCCAGATGCGCGCCGAAGCGCAAGCCCATATCGACCAGATTCGCGACGCGCTCGCGCTGCTCCGCCGCTTTCTCGACTGGGACCGCGCGCTGCGCCGGCTCGACGAGCTCAACGCCAAGGTCGAGGATCAGGCGCTGTGGAACGATCCCAAACAGGCGCAGGCGGTGATGCGCGAACGTCGCCGGCTGGACGAGGCGATCTCGGCCACCCGCGCGATCGAGAATGAGCTGAACGACACCGCCGAACTGATCGAGATGGCCGATGCCGAAGGCGATGAGGCGATGGCCGAGGAAGGCGTGCAGAGCCTGGCGCTGCTTGCCGAACGGGCCGAGCGCGACAAGGTCGCCGCCCTGCTCGCTGGCGAGGCGGACGGCAACGACACCTATATCGAGGTCAATGCCGGCGCGGGCGGCACCGAAAGCCAGGACTGGGCGGGGATGCTGCAGCGCATGTACACGCGCTGGGCCGAACGGCGGGGGATGAAGGTCGAGCTGGTCGACCATCATGCCGGCGAACAGGCGGGCATCAAATCGGCGACGCTGCTGGTCAAGGGCGAAAACGCCTATGGCTATGCCAAGACCGAAAGCGGCGTGCACCGGCTGGTGCGGATCAGCCCCTATGATTCGAATGCCCGCCGCCACACCAGCTTTGCCAGCGTCTGGGTCTATCCAGTCGTCGACGACAATATCGAGATCGAGATCAACGAAAGCGACCTGCGCATCGACACCTATCGCGCCTCGGGCGCGGGCGGGCAGCATATCAACACCACCGATTCGGCGGTGCGCATCACCCATTTGCCGACCGGGATCGTCGTCGCCTGCCAGAACCAGCGCAGCCAGCACAAGAACCGCGCCGAGGCCTATAACCAGCTGCGCGCGCGCCTGTATGAGCATGAGCTGCGCAAGCGCGAGGAAGAGGCCAATGCGGTCAACGCCACCAAGACCGATATCGGCTGGGGCCATCAGATCCGCTCCTATGTCCTCCAGCCCTATCAGCTGGTGAAGGATCTGCGCACCGGCACGACCTCGACCGCGCCCGGCGACGTGCTTGACGGCGATCTCGACCGGTTCATGGCCGCCGCCCTGTCGCAGCGCGTGACCGGCGAGAAGGTCGATGTCGAGGATGTCGACTGAGATGCGCCGCGCCGCCGCCCTTGCGCTGGCCGCACCTTTGCTCGCGGGGCTGGCGGTGGCGGGCTGCCAGGCCCCGGCGCGCGCGCCGGCGCGCGAT
>NZ_JAPFGX010000064.1:0-7619 GCF_059803575.1 Sphingomonas sp. URJC2 | reverse complement strand
GGCCGGCGGTGGCCGAGGGCGGCGACCTGTCGGCAACCATGGTGTCGGCCCCGCCGCCGCGTTACCCGATCGAGTCCCGCCGCCGCTGCGAACAGGGTGTCGTGCTGCTCGCCGCGCGCCTCGACACCGAGGGGCGTGTCGCCGCGCTCGATCTCGCGCGGTCGAGCGGGCATGACCGGCTGGACCGCGCCGCGCTCGACGCGGTGCGCCGCTGGCGCTGGTCGCCGGTGATCCGCGACGGGGTCGCCGTGCCGGTGCGCGGCACGATCGAGATTCCCTTCATCCTGTCCAACGCGGCCGGCCGATGCTGATCGCCATTCCCGATATGCTCGATGCCGCCGCCGTCGCCCGGCTGCGCGCGGTCATCGACGCCGCGCTCTGGGTCGATGGCAATGAAACCTCGGGCAGCCAGTCGGCGCTAGCCAAGCGCAACCTGCAACTGCCGCAGGACAGCGAGGCCGCACAGGCCGCCGGGCGGATGGTGCTGGAGGCGCTTGGCCGCAGCCCGTTGTTCATCGCCGCCGCGTTGCCTGCCAAGGTGTTTCCGCCGCTGTTTAACCGTTATGGCGCGGGGCAGGCGTTCGGCGCGCACATCGACAATGCGATCCGCATGCGCGGGCCGGATTTTCGTTTGCGGTCAGACCTTTCGGCGACATTGTTCCTGGCCGATCCCGACAGCTATGACGGCGGCGAGCTGGTGATCGAAGACCGGTTCGGCGAACAGCGGGTGAAGCTGCCGGCCGGGCATATGGTGCTGTATCCGGCATCGAGCGTCCACCGCGTCGAGCCGGTGACGCGCGGCGAGCGGGTGGCGTCATTCTTCTGGATCCAGTCGATGGTGCGCGACGAGGGCGCGCGGCGGCTGCTGTTCGACCTTGATCAGGCGGTGCAGCGCGTCTCGGCAACGCTGGGCGCGGGCGACCGCTCGGTGATCGATCTGGCCGGCGTCTATCACAATCTGCTGCGCCGCTGGGCCGAGGTCGGCTGACGGGCCTGTTTTCGCGGCACCGGCCCTCACGCCCACCCGGCCTCCCAACGGCAGTATAATATGGGAGGCCGGGTGGGGGTGAGGGCCGGTGCCGCCCGTGCGGCGTAAGCCGCACAGCAAACAACCTGGTGCCGCCCCCGCGCCGTGAGCCGCACCACAAACCTATCGCCGCCCCAGCGGCGCACGCCGCAGCAACCAGCCCGATCCGCTCAGCCCAGCATCTCGCCAAGCGCGCGCGACTGCCATTCGCGGCCGTCGCGGCCAAGGCCGAGCGCGGCGATCCCGTGCTGGTCGGCCAGCGCCAGCGCGCGCTCGGGCGGCAGCACGGTCAGCACGGTCGCCCAGCCATCGGCGGTCATGCAGCGGGGCGCGATCACCGTGACCGAGGCAGTGCCATGGGCAACCGGCGCGCCGGTGCGCGGATCGAGGCTGTGGGCATAGATCCGCCCATCAAGCGTCAGGCGGCGGACATAGTCGCCCGAGGTTGCGACCGCCATGTCGACCGCCGCGATCCTGAGCAGCGGCGTCCGCCCGGCATCGGGGGCTTCGACATCCACCCACCAGGGCTGGCCATCGGGGCGCAGGCCCTGGCCGCGCAGCTCGCCGCCAATCTCGACCAGAAAATGGCGGTGGCCGGCAGCGATCAGCGCATCGGCGACCATGTCGACCGCATGGCCCTTGGCGATGCCGGACAGGTCGAGCAGCACCGGGCGCCGCCGCATCAGCCGCCGCGCCGCCGGATCCCAGGCAAGCGCGTCATGCCCGCTTGCGGCCAGCGCGGCGTCGATGTCATCGGCACCGGGCAGGGTGGCGCGCGGCCCCGGCGGGCCGAAGCCCCAGAGATTGACGAGCGCGCCCGCCGCCGGATCGAACGCCCCGCCGCTCAGCCGGGCAAGGTCGAGTGCGGCGGCCATCACCGCCGCAAACTCCGGCTCCAGCGCCTGCCACTGGCCGCAGGGCAGGCGGTTGAACCGCGACAGGCTTGATTGCGGGTCCCAATGGCTCATCTGCGCGACCGTGCGCGCCAGCACCGGCGCGACCAGCGCTGCAATGCCCGCTGCGTCCAGCCCGGCGACCTGCGCCGACCAGCTGGTGCCCATGGTGTCGCCGCCCGCCCGGCCGATCGCGGCATCCGGGGGGGATGCCGCGAACAGGCCGGGTGACAGCGGCGGAATCGCGATCCGCATCGTCGGTCAGTCGATCAGGGACATGGGCGGCGCGTCAGGGCGCCAGCACCTCAAGCGTGGTGACATAGCTGGCGCGGCGCGCGGGCATCGCCTGTTCGGGGGCGGCATCGGTGGTCACGTTCAGCCAGTACATGCCCGGCCCCGGCCAGCGCACGGCGATGCCGCCGTCCGGCCCGGTCTTGAGGTCGATCTGGTTGAGCGTGTCGCGATAGCGGTTGCCGCCCGGAATGATCGTCACCGGCAGGCCGGCGGCGGGCTTGCCGTCGAGCAGGAAGCGGAAGCTGGCGGTTTCGCCCGCGACCAGATCATTGGGATGGGTGACGGGCACCAGCTCGATCCCCTTGCCGGTCGGGGTGAACACCCCGGTCGTCGGTTCGCCGGCGGTCACGAAGATCTCGTTGCGCGAGACATTGTGGCTGGTGCGCACATCGGTCGCCCCTGCCGGGATCGCCTCGGCCAGCCGGTCGGGCGACAGGCCGCGCGGCAGCCGCGTCTCGACGCCGTTCAGCTTGTAGCTGCCGAACACGCTGTCATTGACGCTCATGATCTTCCAGGTGCCGCGCGCGGTCAGGTGCACGTCGAACGTCGAACGATAGCGGCCGGTCGCCCAGTTCTCGATCTTGCCCGCGCTGCCGTCCGGGGCCATTGCCAGCGGCTGGGCGCGCAGCGGCTGATGCTCGAAATAGAACAGGTCGTTCGACACGGCGGCGTCGACCGTCACCCAGACATCGTCGCCCGACAGCACGGTGGCGGACGGCATCATCCATTGCCGGTGCGCGACGGCGGGCGTGGCGAGCAGGGCGGTCGCGCCAAGCGCCAGAAGGGCGGCACGCAGGGTCATTCTCGGTCTCCTCAGGCAATGATCGCGGTTCAGCGGCGGACGGTCAGCGCCACCGCGCCCAGCTCGGTCGTGCCGGCGGCGCGGGCGCTGGCGGTGCCGCCGGTCCCCGGCCAGGCAAAGGGCAGGCGCAGCAGCTCGCGCCCGCCAACCTCGCGCGCCGCCTCGATCACCAGCACATATTGGCCGGGGGCAAGCGGCGGCAGCGGCCCGCGCCCGGCGCTGAGCGTCAGCCGGTGCGTGCCCGGCCCGCGCGTCGCGCCCGACACGCCATCGGCGGGCAGGCGCATCGACCGGCCGGCCGCGCGCCACCATTGGCGCACGTCGCGCAGCCATTTGGCCCCTTCGCCGCCCTTTTTGGCGACATCATACCAGATGCCGAGCGTGCGCGGGGCCGCGCCCTCCTGTTCCAGCCAGATGGCGACATAGGGCTTGTGATATTCCGCGACATCGAGGCGCGGCAGCGTGACCGACAGGTCGAGCGTCTGGGCCGACAGCGGCGCGGCGCCGAAGGGCAGGGCGAAGGCCCCGGCCATGGTCATGGCCAGCGGGCGGCGGGACAGCGCGATGCGGTGGGTGAGGATCATGAGGCGTCTCGCGGCTTGGGGGGGTGGATGACCCGGGGGTCAGTGGATGAAGAACAGGGCGATGCCCGCCGGGATGGCGAGGCCGAGCCCGACGAGCGGCCAGGTCGAGCGGCGCTTGGCGGCGTGAAGCTGGAGCAGGAACAGGCCGGTCACCGCGAACACCACGCACGCGATCACGAAAATGTCGATGAACCACGCCCAGACGGTGCCGGCATTGCGGCCCTTGTGCAGATCGTTGAGATAGGCGACCCAGCCGCGGCTGCTCGTCTCGGCAGTCACCGCGCCGGTTGCGCGGTCGATCGCGATCCACGCATCGCCGCCCGGCCGGGGCATGCCCAGATAGATTTCGTCGGCCGACCATTCGGCAAGGCCGCGCGCCTTGACCGGCAGATTGGCATCCAGCCAGTCCGCCACCGCCGGCGGCAAGGGGCGTTTGACGTCGGTGGCGGCATTGGCGTTGGCGGCATTGGTAGCCGCGCCACCCTCCGCGCCCGCATCGGCGCGCACCCGCGCGGCGAGCGGCGGCGGCAGCTGTGCTTCAAAGCTGCGGCTGACCGATTTGCCCTCGATATCGGCGGCATGGTTGAGCGTCAGCCCGGTCACCGCGAACAGCAACAGGCCGATCAGCGAGATGGCCGAACTCATCCAGTGCCAACTGTGCAGCTGACGCAGCCAGAACGCCTTGCGGCTTTTGGGCCGGGGCGTGGCCTTGGGCGCAGGCGGCGTATCGGCGGAAAGCGTTGATCTGGAAGCGTGCATGGTCCGTTTCGCGTGGCGTGCCGCCGCACTAACGCGAACGATTATCAAAAGCAAATGTTATCCGGCCCGGACGGCGGCAGCGGGCGCGGCTTGCGGGCAGGCCCGCCGTCTGCGCCCGTCAGGCGCTGACCAGCGTGCCCTGGTGCCGGTCGACGCGCCCGCCGGGTGTCGGCGAATTGTCGTTCGAAATCCGGAACCGCCCGGCCTGTTCGGCAAGCAGCAGCGCCTCGTTCGACAGGCCGCGCGCTGCCGCGGACGTCTGCTCGACCATCGCCGCATTTTGCTGGGTCATCTGGTCCATGCCGGTCATCGCGCCGGTGATTTCGCCGATTGTCGAGGCCTGGGCGGCATTGTCCTCGGCGATGGTGCCAAGCAGCGAATTGACCTGGGCGACCCCGCTGGCGATGCTCTGCAATGCGCCGTCGACCCGCTCCACCGCCGCCACCGCGGTCTCGATATCGGCCTGGGTGGCGCTGAGCTGGTCGCGCGCGCGCTTGGCCTCTTCCTCGGCGCGCATGGCGAGCGCGGAGACGAGATCGGCGACGACGGCAAAGCCGCGCCCCGCCTCGCCGGCGCGGCCCGCTTCGACCGCCGCGTTCATCGCGAGAACCCGGGTCTGGAACGCGATCTTGTCCAGCCCCTCGATCACGCTGTCGATGCCCTGCGCGCTTTCCGACACCCGGCCCATGGCGGCCACGGCATCGTCGGCGATGCGCCGGCCTTCCTCGACGGTGCGGCTGGTGCTGCCGGCATTGGCCACCGTGTGGTTGGCGGCGGTCGAGGTCGCGCGGATGCGCTTGTCGATCAGCGAGACCGCGACCGAGGTCTGCTCGATGCTGGCCGCGCTGCCTTCGGTGCGGCGCGACAGATCCTCCGACGCCTGGGCGATTTCGGTCGAGGCGCTGCGGATGGTTGCCGTGCTTGCCATCACCGCGCCCAGCAGCTGCTGCAGGCTCAGGATCGCGCTGTTGAAGTCGCGCTTCAGCGCTTCATATTCCGCCGGAAAATCGGCGGTGACGATGGCCGTCAGATCGCCGTTGCTGACGGCACGCAGGCTGGCGGCAAGGCTGGAGGTGACATGCGTCTGCTCGGCGGCGATGCGGGCATCGGCGGCGGCGCGCGCGACGCCCAGTTCGCGGATGCCGACCACGGCCTTGGCGAGCGCGCCGACCTCGTCACCCTTGTCGCAGCCCGGCACCTCCACATCCTGCGCGCCCTGCGCCAGTCGCTGCACCGTCGTGACCAGCCGGTCGAGCGGCGCCAGCACCGCGCGCGCGATCACCAGCCCCGCCCCGGCGGCGGCGGCGGCGCTCAGCAGCGCAACGATCACGCCGATCACCTGAAACAGCGTCGCCGTGCGGCTTTCGCTGCGCGCGAGCGACTGGCCGACATCGATCTGGATCTGCATCAGCCTGGCGATCTGCTCGGTCAGCGGATCGATGGCGGGATAAAGCTCGGCGGTCACGAACCGGTCGAGCGCGGCCCCGTCGCGGCGGCGGATGATGTCGACCAGCCGGGCGGTCGCCTCATCGGCGGCGGCCATGCGCTTTTTCGCTTCGGCGACATTTGCCGCTTCCTCGGCGGTCATCTCCGACTGGACATAGGCATCCCAGCTGGTGCGGATATCGCCCCGGGCGCTGTTGAGATTGGCGAGCGCGGCGGCAGGCGACAGCGCGCCCGAACGCGCCTTGTGCGCGGTGTCGACGATCAGCACCGCATAGGCGCCCGACACTTTGTTGAGCTGGTTGAGCGGCACCAGCCGGTCGTTGAGGATCGCGCCGAGCGCCTGTTTCTCCTTGCCCGACAGCGTCAGCAACAGCCCCGACAGCAGCAGAAGCGCGAGGCTCAGCACCGCCAGACATCCGAACAGTTTCGACCTGATCGTCATGTTCGCCAGCATTCTCAACACCTTCATGTCCTGCCCGGCTGCATTTGCGACCGGGAAGCTGTGCTATCGGGCTGAGCATCGTCTGCCGGATCGGCGGATTTGCGCTCTGACCCACGTTGTCATCATAGGAAAGCCGGGCCGGTCTACGTTACGGAACCGCGATATTCCGGCATTGGCGCGCGCGCCGCCACGCGGCCCCTCTTGACGGCTGCGGCGCAACCGGGCCTGTTGCGCCCGGCGTCGTCTGGATGGCGCAGGGTTGGCGAGGCGGCGTTTGGATCAGGGCATCGTTCAGGCCAGCGGCCTCATCAAACATTATGGCCAGCGGCGGGTGGTGGACGGCGTCGATCTCGCCGTGCCGCAGGGGGCGGTTTACGGCGTGCTCGGCCCCAATGGCGCGGGCAAGACGACGACGCTGCGGATGCTGCTGGGCATCATCGAACCCGATGGCGGCAGCCGGCAGCTGCTCGGCACCGCCCATCCCCGGCTGGCGCGCACCCGCATCGGCTATCTGCCCGAGGAACGGGGGCTGTATCCGGCGATGACGGCGCGCGAGACGATTGCGTTCATGGGCGCGCTGCGCGGCCTGCCCTGGCGCGAGGGGCGCGCCCGCGCCGACCGGATGCTGGAGGAGGCCGGGCTGGGCCATGCGGCGGGGCAGAAGATCCGCAAATTGTCCAAGGGCATGGCGCAGCTGGTCCAGCTGCTCGGTGCGATCGTCCACCGGCCCGAGCTGATCGTGCTCGACGAGCCGTTTTCGGGGCTTGATCCGGTCAATCAGGAAAAACTCGAAGGGCTGATCCTCGCCGAACGGGCGCGTGGCGCGACCATCCTGTTTTCCACCCATGTCATGGCCCATGCCCAGCGGCTGTGCGACCGGCTGGCGATCATCGCCAATGGCCGGCGCTGTTTCGAAGGCACGGTCGCCGATGCGCGCGCGCTGCTGCCGATGCGTGCCCATTTCGTGCCGCGTTCGGGCGATGCCGGGATAAGCGCGCTGCTCCCCGCCGATGCCGCGCCCAGCGGCGACGGGTTCGATTTCGCCGTGCCCGATGAAGGGATTGAGCCGGTCATCGCCCGGCTGCTCGCCGCCGGGCACGGCATTGCCGGCCTGTCGATCGAACGGCCGGGCCTGCACGAGGTGTTCGTCAAGCTGGTGCGGGAGGCGGCATGAAGCATTTGTTCCAGCCGGCATGGGCGATTGCGCGGCGCGATTTTGCTGCCACCGTGCTGACGCCGACCTTTCTGCTGTTCCTGCTTGCGCCCCTGCTGATGTTCGGCGTCGGCGCGATTGGCGGGTTCGGGGCCGCACAGGTGGCGCGCGACGCAGGCGCGCAGGCCGGCCCGGTCGCGCTGGCCGCCGGGGCCGAGG
>NZ_JAPFGX010000063.1:0-7652 GCF_059803575.1 Sphingomonas sp. URJC2 | reverse complement strand
GGCCCGCACCCCCACCCGGCCTCCCATAGCGTATCCTGCCGTTGGGAGGCCGGGTGGGGGTGCGGGCCGGTGCCGCCCGTGCGGCGCGAGCCGCACCGCAAACAACCCCGCCCCCGCGCCGAGAGGCGCACAAAAAACGCCCCGAAACCCCAGCCCGTCAGCCGGAAAAGCGCCCGGCGACGATCAGATGGCCGGGGCCGAGCCGGGCCATGACCTCTGCCAGATCGGCGCTGGAGAAGGCGAGGCATCCCTCGCTGCGGCCAAGCTTGCCATGCTGGGCGACCATCTCCGGCCCGACATACCAGGCCGAATGGATGACGATGGCACGCGCCTCGGCCATGTCGTTGGTGGGATCCAGCCCGATCAGCCGCCGCGAGCGGCCATGCTGGCCCTGATATTCGGCCCCGGTCAGATACACGCCCTCGGATGTCGCCGCCGAACCGGGCCGGTTGGAAAACCGCTCCAGCCAGCCGCGATGCGCGGGATCCGATCCCCGGCCATGGGCGACCAGATGGCTGGTCGCGCGCCCGGCGGCAAAATCCACAAGGAAGAAGCGCGGCGCGCGTGACGGCAGCGCGAAATCGACGACGCCGACGCGCGCGCGGTCGGCGACCAGATGGCCGTGCCGGGCGAGCGCTGCCCGCGCCGCCGCCAGCAGCGGATCGCTTCCGCCGCGCAGCACGCCGCTGGCCGGCGACGCGGCGATGGTGGTGGCGGCAATGGCGGGCGTGGCCAGCGTGCCGCCGCCGATCAGGGCGGCCTTGAGCAGGTCGCGGCGGGCAATCGTCATGCCTGCCTAGCTAGGAACGCGCAGCGCCTGCCGCAATGACCTGTGTCAATCCGCCGGGCCGATCCGCCGCCGATTGCACCGCGCCGCCCGCTATTCTAGCCGGGGAGAAAAGGGAGAGGATCGCGAATGGACTATGACGCAGTGGTGCTCGGCCGGCGCAGCATCCGGGGCTATCGCCCTGATCCGGTGCCGCGCGCGCTGATCGAGGAGATCCTGACGCTGGCGATGCGGGCACCGTCATCGATGAACAGCCAGCCCTGGAACTTCCATGTGATCGGCGGCGAGGTGCTGGACCGCATCCGCGCCGGCAACACCGAACGGATGCTGGCGGGCGTGCCGGAAAGCCGCGAGTTCCGCACCGGCCGGCCCTTTGCCGGCAAGCACCGCGACCGGCAGGTCGGCGTCGCCAAGCAGCTGTTTGCCGCCATGGGCATTGCCCGCGAGGATCAGGCGCGGCGGCAGGACTGGGTGCTGCGCGGCTTTCGCCAGTTCGATGCGCCGGTGTGCATCATCATCACCTATGACCGCGACGTGGATGGCAGCGACGACACGCCGTTCGATTGCGGCGCGGTGGCCAATGGCATCGTCAACGCCGCCTGGTCGCGCGGGCTGGGCGCGGTCATCAACAGCCAGGGGATCATGCAGTCCCCGGTCGTGCGCGCCCATGCCGGCATCCCCGAGGATCAGGTGATCATGAAAAGCATCGCGCTTGGCTGGCCCGACCCTGATTTTCCCGCCAATGCCGTGGTGTCGGAGCGCAAGTCGGTTGCCGAGGCGGCGGTGTTCGTCGGCTTTCCCGAGGATTGAGGTCCCGCGCGCGGGCAGCGGCGCCGGCGGTCACTCGGCCGTCGGGTCGCCGCGATATTTGAGTTCCAGATATTTGCCCTGGGTGGCGAGCTTGTCGAGCTCGCCGCTCGCCAGCTGCTCGCTCATCCGGCCGATCTCGGTCTCGACCAGCCGCAGCCCCTCGACCAGCTGGGCATCGGGGCCTTGCCGGCGCAGCGGTGCCGGAACGCGCTGATAGCCCTTGACCAGCTCGGGCAGCTCCTCGCCGATCAGGCGGCGGACCTCGGCGGCGGCGGGCTCGCGCTCGTCCAGCCCGGCCAGGCTCGGCGCCAGCCCTTCGAGGCGCACGCCGATCTGGTCGAGCAGCCGGTGGGCGGGGGCGGGCAGCGCCGGGCGCTGCGCCTCCAGCCAGGCCTCGGTGCGCTGCGGCAGCGCGGCAAGCGCGACCTGCGGCAGCTCCTCGGCGCGGGCGGCGGGCTCGGCGGAAAACAGGATCACCCCGACCCAGGCGAGGATCAGCCCGAGCGCGACCGCCATCACCCCGCCAAAGCCGAGCGGCGCGATCAGGCTGCCCCAGCCGATCGCGCCGATCAGGATCGCCAGCGTCGCCAGGAACATGCGCCGCGCCATCCGCACCAGCCGCTGCTTGCGCCGTTCCCAGCGCCGGCGCGCGCGGGCGCGGCCTTCGGGCGAGGTGCGGGCGAGCAGCGCCTGCGCGGCGGACAGGATCTCGTCGCTGCCCGCCATCAGCCCTCCAGCGCCTGGAACGGCGAGGTCTGGGCCTGTTCGGCCCCTTCGGCGCGGGCGATATAGCCGCGCGACTTCTCGACCTCGTGCGACAGCGCGTTGACCGTGGTCTTCATCGAATCGAGCGCCTTGACCTTGAAGGTGTCGATCGAATCCATCGTGTCATAGATGTTCTGGAACGCGCGGCTGAGCACTTCGAGCGGGATGGTCGACGAGGCCGCCTGTTCGTGGATCTGCGCGGTCTGCGTCTTCAGCAGCTTGCCGGTCGAATCGATGATGTTCGCGGTCGTCGTGTTGAGCGCGGTGATCTGTTCGAGCACCAGCTTCTGGTTGGTGAGCGCCTGGGCGACCGTCACCGCCGTGCGCAGCGCCGACACGGTGGTCGTCGATGCGCGGTCGACGCCCTTGATCAGCTCGACATTGTTCTTCTTGACCAGATCGAGCGCCAGATAGCCCTGCACGGTCACCGCCATCTGGGTCAGCAGATCCTGAGTGCGCTGGCGGACATAGAACAGCGCGCTCTCGCGGATCGCCTTGGCCTTGGCGGGATCGGTCGCGTCCAGCTCGGCCGCCTTGTCCTCCAGCTTCTGGTCGAGCGTCTTGGACATGTGGATCATCTGTTCGAGCCGGCCCATCGCCGCCCACAGCTTCTGCCGCTCGACCGCGATGGCGGCATTGTCCATCAGCAGCTCGTCCTTGCCCTTGGCCAGCCGGGCGAGGATCGCGGCGATATGGCTCTGCGCCGAGGTATAGCTGTCGAAATAGTCGCGCAGCTTGTTGCCGAACGGGATGATGCCGAACAGCTTTTTCTTGGTGAACAGGTCGCCGCGCGTCGAGGGATCGAGATCCTCGATCGTGCGCCGCAGCTGGGCGAGGTCGGCGCCCACGCCCGATTCCTGATCCATCGCGCGCACCGGCCGGTCGAGGAAGCGGTTGCTCTCACCGGCGGCGGCACGGATTTCCTTCTGGCCGAGCGCGGTGATCGAATCGACGCGCTTGCCGAACTCGGGCGAGTTGACGTCCTGCGCGATCAGTTCGGCGACGAACTGGTCGACCCGCGCATCCAGCTCGGTCTTCTGCTTGTCCTCGATCGGCACCAGCCCGGCGGCTTTTTCCGGCGCGACGACGGGCACCGGGTCCGGCGGGGTCAGGACCAGGCCCGTCTCCTCGATCGTGGTGGTGGTCGTCGCCATAAACTTCTGTCTCCCGCCCTTGAGGCCGGGAAAGATTAGGCCCTGCCGGTCGGCGTTCAAGCGCCTTTCGCCGAACGCCGTCGTCTGTTGATCGGTGCCGGTGCCGTCCCGGCCCGGTTCAGAGGAAGGCGAGGCCGGCGAGCAGCCAGCCGGCGATCAGCCCGGCCAGCGCGGCCGAAAATCCGAACAGCGCCCAAGCGGTCATCACCGCGACCGGGCCGGACGGTCGCGCCGCCCGCCGGTCACGGCCAAGGCGCGACAGGACGATGCTGGCGACAAGGCCATAGGTGAAGGCGGCGATTTCGACCATCCGGCATCCCTCCGGGCACCCGGGCTGCCCCCGGTCCTGCGCCGATCGTCTCTGGCCCCGGCCGGCTTTCCGGTGCATCTCCGCGCGCATCCGGGCTGTTGCGTAAGGGGGGGCGGGAATGAAGGCGGAGGTGCTGGCGGTCATGCTCGGCCTTGCCTCCGCCGTCACGCTGGCGCTCGTCAACACGGCGGTGAAGATCGCTGGCGACATTCTTGTCGCCCGTTCGGTGCTGTCGGTCACGGCGGCGCTTGTCACGCTGCCGGCGCTGCTGCTGGTCGGGGCGCCCGATCCGGGCACGGTCGCGGCGCTGGTCTGGGCGATCCCGGCGCATCTTTTCTACCAATTCTGCCTTGTCCGCGCGATGACGCATGGCGATCTGTCGCTGGTGTTTCCGGTGATGCGCGGGCTTGCCCCGCTGCTGACCGCGGCCAGCGCCTGGGCGATGCTGGGCGAGGGGCTGAGCATCGCCGGCTGGGCGGCGCTGCTGGTGGCGACCGCCGCGATCATCATCTTCGCGCTGCCGCCGCGCGGGGTGTCGCTGCGCCGCCACCCCGAGGCGCGGGCGCTGCTCTGGGCCGGGGGGACGGCGATCGGCGTCGCGCTCTACAGCGCCACCGATGCGCGCGGGGTGCGCGCCGCCGGCGATCCGCTCGATTACATCGTCTGGCTGTTCCTGCTCGACTGGCTGGGCATCACCGCCGTGGCGCTGGCGCTGCGGCGGCGCACCTATCTGGCGGCGGCGCGCGCCCAGTGGCGGACGGCGGTGACGGCGGGGCTGTTGTCGGTCGTCTCGTTCGGGGCGGCGCTCTATGCGATGGCGCTCATCGAAGTGGCGAAAGTTTCGGCGCTGCGCGAAACCGCGGTGGTGTTTGCCGCGCTGCTCGGCGCGCTGTGGCTGAAGGAAGGCTTTGGCGGCCGCCGGATCGCGGCGGCGGCGGTGCTGGCGGCGGCCCTTATCGCGCTGCAATTTGCGGGGTAAGGGGGAGGGCATGCGCCCTGTCCGCCTGATCGGCCTGCCGACCGACATCAACTCCAGCTTCCTGCGCGGCGCCGCCGCCGCGCCGCCGCTGATCCGTGCCGCGCTCAGCTCCGACATGGGCAACCCCGCCGCCGAATGCGGGCGCGAGCTGGCCCGCGACATCCCGTTTGAAGATCTGGGCGACCTGCCGCTCACCGAGGATTGTGCGGCCGACGATGCCCGGATCGAGGCGGCGGTGCGCGCGGCCTGTGCGGGGGGCGGCGTGCCGATCTGCCTGGGCGGCGACCATGCCGTCACCTATCCGGTGCTGCGCGCCATCGCCGCCGTGCACGGGCCGGTCGCCATCCTGCACATCGACGCGCATTCGGACTGTTATGACGAGCTGGGCGGCAATCGCCGCTCCCACGCCTCGCCGTTCGCGCGGATCATGGAGGACGGGCTGGCGACGCGGCTGGTGCAGGTCGGTATCCGCACGCTCAACGCCCATCAGGCCGCACAGGTCGCGCGCTTCGGGATCGAGGTGGTGCCGATGCGCGATTTCACTCCCGCCGCCGTGCCGGTGCCTGCCGGGCCGATCTATCTGTCGGTCGATCTGGACGGGCTGGACCCGGCCTTTGCCCCCGGCGTCGCCCATCACGAGCCGGGCGGGCTGTCGACGCGCCAGCTGCTCGATCTGATCGCGCGCATTCCAGGACCGCTGGTCGGGGCGGACATTGTCGAGCTGAACCCCGGCCGCGACCTGAATGGCATGACCGCGACGGTGGCGGCCAAGCTGGTCAAGGAAATCGCCGCGCTGGCGCAGCGAACGGGCTGAGCGCCCGCCCCGGCAACGGCCGGGCTTTGCGCGCCGCAGCATTTGCGCTAAGGGCGCGGCCAATCTCCGCTCGAACCAGGATTTCCCATGAGCCTCCGCAACGTGGCCATCATCGCGCATGTCGATCATGGCAAGACCACGCTCGTCGACCAGCTGTTCCGCCAGTCGGGGACGTTCCGCGACAATCAGCGCGTCGAAGAACGCGCGATGGATTCGAACGACCTGGAAAAGGAACGCGGGATCACCATCCTGGCCAAGTGCACCTCGGTCGACTGGAAAGGCACGCGGATCAACATCGTCGACACCCCCGGCCACGCCGATTTCGGCGGCGAGGTGGAGCGCATCCTGTCGATGGTCGACGGCGTCATCCTGCTCGTCGATTCGTCCGAAGGCGCGATGCCGCAGACCAAGTTCGTGACCGGCAAGGCGCTGGCGCTGGGGCTGCGCCCGATCGTCGTCGTCAACAAGATCGACCGCCCGGATTCGCGCGTCGAGGAAGTGCTGAACGAGGTGTTCGACCTGTTCGTGACGCTTGAGGCGACCGACGAGCAGCTCGATTTCCCGGTGCTCTATGCCTCGGGCCGCAACGGCTATGCGTCCGAAGATGCCGAGGCGCGCGAAGGCACGCTCGCGCCGCTGTTCGACAAGATCGTCGATCATGTGCCCCAGCCGCAGGTCGATGCCGAAGCGCCGTTCAGCTTCCTCGTCACGCTGCTTGACCGCGACAATTTCGTCGGCCGCATCCTGACCGGCCGGGTCGAAACCGGCACCGTGCGGCTCAACCAGCCGATCCATGCGCTCGATTCCGACGGCCAGGTGATCGAAACCGGCCGCGCGACCAAGATCATGGCGTTTCGCGGGCTGGAGCGTGTGCCCGTCGAGGAAGCGCGCGCCGGCGACATCATCAGCCTGGCTGGCCTGACCGTCGCCACGGTCGCCAACACCATCGCCGACACGTCGGTCACCGTGCCGCTCAAGGCGCAGCCGATCGACCCGCCGACGCTGTCGATGCGCTTTGCCGTCAACGATTCGCCGATGGCGGGCCGCGAGGGCAGCAAGGTCACCAGCCGCATGATCCGCGACCGGCTGATGCGCGAGGCGGAATCGAACGTCGCCATCCGCGTCACCGAGAGCGAGGACAAGGACAGCTTCGAAGTCGCCGGGCGCGGCGAACTCCAGCTCGGCGTGCTGATCGAGACGATGCGCCGCGAAGGCTTTGAACTGGGGATCAGCCGTCCGCGCGTGCTGTTCCGCGACGGGCCGGGCGGGCGCGAGGAGCCGTATGAAACCGTCGTCATCGATGTGGACGAGGAATATTCGGGCACCGTCGTCGACAAGATGAACCAGCGCAAGGCCGAGATGACCGACATGCGCCCCTCGGGCGGCGGCAAGACGCGCATCACCTTCTCCGCGCCGTCGCGCGGGCTGATCGGCTATCATGGCGAGTTCCTGTCCGACACGCGCGGCACCGGGATCATGAACCGGATCTTCGAACGCTATGGCCCGCACAAGGGTGCGATCGAAGGCCGCAAGAACGGCGTGCTGATCTCGAACGGGGCGGGCGAGGCCAATGCCTATGCGCTCAACGCGCTCGAGGATCGCGGCGTGCTGATGGTCGGCCCGGGCGAGCCGCTGTATGAAGGCATGATCGTCGGCGAAAACGCCAAGCCGGATGACCTTGAGGTCAATCCGATGAAGGCCAAGCAGCTGACCAATTTCCGCGCCTCGGGCGGCAAGGACGACGCGATCCGCCTGACGCCGCCGCGGCGGCTGACGCTGGAGCAGGCGATCGCCTATATCGACGATGACGAGATGGTCGAGGTGACGCCCAAGAGCATCCGGCTGCGCAAGCGCCATCTCGACCCGCATGAGCGCAAGCGCGCCTCGCGCGCCAAGGCGGCCTGACCGGGTAAAACCCGCGCGCCCCCCGGCGCGCGGGTTTTTTGTTCGGGAAGAACGGCACCGGCCCGCACCCCCGCCCGGCCTCCCACAGTGTATCCTGCCGTTGGGAGGCCGGGTGGGGGTGCGGGCCG
>NZ_JAPFGX010000062.1:0-8609 GCF_059803575.1 Sphingomonas sp. URJC2 | reverse complement strand
TCTTGGCAGGCATTCGTCGTCCCTTCCTTGATCCAGACTCTCATAGTCGATGGACCACTCAGAAGGGGGCAGCTCAGGCCTGCGGAGCCCGAGCATCAGGATTATCTGGAGCGCATTCCGAACGGCTATACGTGCCACTTCGTTCGGCCCGGATGGAAGCTGCCGCGCCGCGCTAACGCAGCGTGACGAAACGGACCTGGCATCACCGCACCTCTGGGGTCAACTATTGGCACACCCACGCCTTTACGCTCTCGCCGAGACGGTGACGATTTGGACTGCGAGCGCTACCTGAACAAACGACATAAATCGTGAATTCCAGTTCAGAAGCCGCCAGTCCGCTAGCGGCCCAAAAGCCTCCTCTTTCAGCGTTCCCCGCTTGGCCAATGACGGCCGAGGAGATGAACCATGGGATACTCTCGATTTGACCCCGCAATACAAGCCCGTGCAGCCTGGAACGCCGGCAAGACCGTTGGCACCAAGCGACCTCTGACGCAGAAGCAAATCTGGGCGATACGCTTCCACCTAGATCGCGAAGGCCGTCTCCGGGACAAGGCTCTCTTCGATCTCGCGATCGACAGCAAACTGCGTGGCTGTGATCTCGTCAAGGTCAAGATTGGCGATGTCGTTGCTGGCGCGGACATTCGCAATCGCGCCATTGTCATCCAGCAAAAGACCAACCGTCCCGTCCAATTCGAACTGACAGCGGATGTTCGCGCGACTCTGATCGCCTGGCTAGAGCGACGCGGCGGTTCGGCTCACGATTATCTATTTCCGAGCCGCGTCGATCTCCATGGCCATATGAGCACACGCCAGTATGCCCGCCTCGTCGATGAGTGGGTGACCGCCATCGGTTTGCGTAAGGCTGAGTACGGCACTCACTCGCTGCGGCGAACGAAAGCTGCGATGATCTACCGTGCCACCGGCAATATCCGAGCTATCCAAATTCTGCTCGGCCACACCAAGATCGAAAACACGGTTCGGTACCTTGGTGTCGACCTCGAGGATGCCTTACTGTTGGCGGAGCGCACCGAAATCTGACACAGCAAGCGGTCGACCGACCTATTCGGTCGGCCGCTTTGAGGCGGCGTTAGAATGGCGTGATCGACCGAAATTGGGTGGAAAGCTGACATTCACGACAACGCTCGTTCTGTCCATCGTCGTGGCGACTGGAACGCAAGTCGGAGTCAACTTATGGAGCGAGAACGCCCCATGCGGGCCAATGAGAGAACGCAGTAAATGGCCTGGCTTCTTGAGCGTGAGAACACGACGGTAGCGACCGTCAAGTTCGACATGGAGCCATCATGCTCCGAAATAATGATACCTTACGAACTTCTGGAACAGCGCGGTCTTGCTCATGTTTCGGCTCGTCCCACCCGCGCGGCCATCGATATCGACGATCAGTTTTGGCCGAAACGCGCACGACTGAAAACGCCACGAAAATCGCTTCCCGATTGGGTTGGGTTCTGCTCCTTCTGGGGGGTTAGCCAGCCATTCCGTGATTGCATTGATGGCCTGGAGCCCGGGCTTCACGAATTCAGGGCGGTAGAGGTGCTTCGCTCCGACGGGGCACCCTTTGAGGTTTCATATTATGCCATCAACGTTCGCCGGGCAATATCCGATGCCGTCGATTGGCAGAAAACCGATGTCCCGTCGAAAGAATACAAACATGGGCGCAAGATGCTGGGACTAAAGACTCTGGCAGAGACGCGCAATATTGTCATGAAAAGATCAGCAATAGGGGGCTCCCATTTGTGGGTTCCAGACGAGTTAATCACGTCGGCTATCGCTGTATCTAATGAACTCTACACATTGCTGGGACAGAGGAAACTTCTAACTGGCGTTGCCTGTTTTCGTGTTATCGAAGAATGATGAGGCCAGAGGCATGGGCAATAATCATCAGGGATTTATGCTGGTTTTCGGGAACGGCCGCAATGGGGTCGTTAGGGGCTGGTCCGCTTCTGGGTCGCCTCGCACTTGGCAGCTAGGTCACGAGCTGGGGTGGAAAGCAAATTATCCAGCGCTCGCAGCTCGGTCGCATCGGGTTTGGCCGACGTTCAGCGATTAGACGATCTCGGTCGCACCACGAACAGGATCCAAAGTCCAAGCGCGCCCCCGAATGTTGCAGCGATCTTGATGGCGTCCAGAAAAAATCCCGAGGGCCAGTATCCCAAGGGCGATTGCAGACCGGCCCCGAGTATGAAAAGCCCCAGGAACAGGGCGCAGGTTATGGCGCAGACGATTGTAGCCGTTGCTGCATCGGTTCGGGCCTTTTTGATCGCGATGAGCGGCCCAAAGAAGAGCCCAAACATGATGAGCGCGCCGGGCCAGTATTCGATGAGCTCGCTCACTGGTCACATTCCCCGAACTTCACATGCTCATGCCCAGAATGCCGATCAGGATGAATGTCCGCAATGGGGTCGCTTCCTGAATGGCAGAAATTTTTCAGAAGCATGGCAAAGCTGCAAGACCGCTTTTGGGATCAAGCCCAGGCTTCCGTTTCGACTGAAACTGGGTGGTTAGCGGACGGTCTGCTTTCAGGAAGTTCTGGACTTGACCAGCCATCACCCTGAATTATATAGTTAGCATGATAACTAAAGGAATGTCATGATCCATCAGTTGAACATCATCGCACGGATCGCGCCACATCCAACGCACTACAACAAGGCGCGCGAGGCCATCTGCGAGATCATCGAACAGACGCGCGCCGAACCCGGCTGCATGGAGTTTCGTCTCAGCGAAAATGCACAGGACGGAACACTGTATCTCTATGAGGAATGGCGAGACGAGGCCGCACTGGCATCGCACCACGATCAACCATACACCCGGGCCGTCTTTGAAGCCTACCGGGACTGGCTGGCAGAAGAGCCGCAAATCCTTCATCTCCGTCCGGTTCGGTAAGGCTGATGTTCTTTCTTAAAGAACTTCCCAGCCGACAAATGGTCGACGGTTATGCCGACCAATTCGCCGATGTCGATGTCGACAGAGTGCTCGACGCGCTTCGGTTGATGCGACGCGCGAGCCTGCTGATCCGCGAGCTGGAAGCATACTTCGCGCGCCATGACCTCTCGCAGCTTCGCTTTTTGATGATGATCCTTATCGACCGCGAACCCGAGCGAAACTGCCTCGCTGCAAGTGAAATTGCCGAAAGGCTGGACGTATCGCGGCCCGTCGTCACGCGCACCTTGCAGGGCTTGGAACGGGCTGGCCTGATCGCGATTTCGGAAAACTCAGAAGATGCTCGCTCCCGGAACGTGACCCTTACTCTCTCGGGGAAAGCCAAGCTCGACGAGGTTCTGCCGGGATACTTCGCCATCCTTCATCGTCCCGATCCAGCAGCCGACAAATGACATTCCGGATCGTTATATTGCGGACCATGCTCGTCTGGCTCGTCGTATGGCCGCTTGTGACCGGGATGCTCAAGCTGCTGGGGTTCATCGCGAGCGATATGGCGCTTGGATTTCAGACACTCATTCTGACGGCAATCCTTGTTCCCCTCATCAGTCTGCTGCTTGCTCCAGCGATGCATTCGCTGGCAACTCGCTTAATGAAGGAATGGTCATGACTGACAGGTTCGAAAGAGGCCTCGAGAATCTTCGCAGAATCGACGGTGAAGCCGGAGAGAAGGTGGTTGAAAGCTTAAAGGACATATCGCCGGATCTTGCCCGCTACACCATCGAATACCCGTTCGCCGATATCTACGCACGGCCCGGTCTTGGCCTCCGCGAACGAGAGATCGCGACGATCGCAGCCCTTACGGCGATGGGCACGGCACAGCCCCAGTTGAAGGTCCACATCCAAGCCGGACTCAATGTCGGTCTTACGAAGAGCGAGATCGAGGAAATTATCATCCAGATGAGCGTGTATGCCGGATTTCCAGCAGCGTTGAACGGGATGCAAGCCGCCAAGGAAGTCTACTCGAGCTCGGATGCCAGCGAATTCGATCAGGATGAGCCTAATTGACGGCAGCTTGCGGTAAGGAATTCTGCCCAGGCGAATGTCCGCAACTGGGTGGAAAGCGGCCATGAGTAGCGGTTTCCTTAAATGAGTAGTTGGGGCAGTCAGTCGCTCCGTTCGTCCCACACTTCGATATTGTCGGCGCGCCTGATCCTGATGGGCAGCTTCTCCTCGAGAAGGGCTGAGAGGGAACGCGCGGCAAATAGGTCTCGTACGGATTCGCTATCTGCTGCCGCGTCCTGCAATCGTTGCCAAAGAAGGAAAGTGTAGGGCTGTACCCCTCCCGTATAGGGGATGCCGCGGAATGACGTTTCCACTTCGCCGACGATCCGCTGATGCGGTTTGGAGGTGACGGGCTGGCCAGGTTTGGCGGCGCCGCTGGCGACGTAAGCGCGCAGAAACTTCAGCCTATCGGTCAGGCCGGGCAGCAGTTCGACAGCGATCTGATCTAGCACCGGACTTAGCGACGCCGGGATCTCATCACCGGCAGCAAAACCATGTTCGCCCTCTAGGTTATATTCCACAAGGTCGAGATCGGGCGCATGCATGCGTTCGACCCAGCGATGAACTTTGGGCGCGTCGCGCTGCATGATTGCGAGCGGAACCGGATCGCGCCCAAGATGAGCGAACAACGGGCCAAAAAGCGAATAGTCGCCGATCGAAGGCTGGGTGCCAACCAGATAGGGATGCTGTGTGAAATGTGCGTCGAGCCCTTGAAGTAGCTGGCGATAGCTTTCCTCGATTGCCGGGATTGTCTCGTCCGACACGCCCAGCATTGGCAGATAGCTGTTCATCCGCGCCATCACCGAGGCGGTGCGCTCGGCATTGCCGCCGACCCCGAAAGCATCTTGCAGAAAAGCTTTCTGTCTATCGAGGTAGGACCAGCGGTAGTGCATGGCATGTCGCGTCAGGCCAAGCACCGAATAGAGTTCGAACAGGTGCGCGACTGCGAGTTGGCGCGGCGTCTTCGGATAGGCAGAATAGCGCACACCGGCGCGTTCGAAGTGATCGATGATGTCGACGGTATCTTGCACGACGCTACCATCGGCAAGCTCCACGACCGGGATGATGCCCCGCCCGATTCTCGGCACCACTACTTGCGCGAAATGGGGGTCGCTGGGCGGTCTCTCACGGTAGCCGATGCCCTGCTTGCGCAAGTAACTGCGAACCTTGCCGGTATAGAGCGAGTGCGGCAGGCCATAGAGGACAAGAACATTTGTCATCAGGTGGGCTGATTCCTCAATATGAAACTGCAAGGCCGCTGAGCTTGCCCGCTAACAAGGATGCCGCCGAATGTCTGCAACGGGTCGTTTGCGGCTGGTCCGCTTCTGGGCATGTGGCCGGCAACGATGTCCGCCCCCGGCTCGTCACGCAGAAGCGCCAGCACGGCCGATGCATCCAGCACCACCTCGCTCATGGGGCAGGATCGCTAATGCTCGCTTCGTCGTGCCCGGCCTCTTCACGCCTGTCGCGTAGGAAGTCTTCGGTGGTGCGCGGCGACTTGACCGCCTGCAGGTACAGCTCGCGTGCGCGCATCACACGATGGCCGATGGGCACAAGTCGGACGCCACCCGCTTCTACGATCGCGGTCACCTTCGTATCGCCCGACAAGCCCATTGCTTCGCGCACGGACTTCGGAAGAACCATTCGCCCATTGGCAGCCACCTTCAGATCAATAGCCGTCATCACACGTTGAACCTTAGACCAAATATGCCACGGTTTAAAAAGTGGCACACAATCAGATAGGACGCAACGCCATAAGAAATTTGGTTGTACGATAGGGGGTCGCTCAACGGACACAAAATTTGGCCCGATCGCCAATCAATAGAATTTGGCTTTCGTCCTCCAAAATCGGGGTCGACCAGTCCGTCTCATTAAGGTAGTACGACTAGATTCTCATTGATGGGGCGCTAAGCGTTACAGATGACCGGGACTTTGATCGGATACGCACGGTGTTCAACCGACAAGCAGGATTTGACGGCCCAACGCCATGCTCTCGCCGAGCTCGGTGTGTCGGCCGACCGGATCTATACCGATCACGGCCTCACCGGCACTTCGCGCGATCGGCCAGGGCTTGCGCAGGCACTCGCCGCCGTCCGTGCCGGCGATACCTTGGTCGCACCGAAGCTCGACCGCCTAGCCCGATCGGTCCCCGATGCGCGGGCGATCGCCGAGGAGCTCGAGAAGCGCGGTGTTGCCCTCGCCCTCGGCCGACAGATCCACGACCCGAGCGATCCTATGGGCAAGATGTTCTTCAACATCCTCGCCACCTTCGCTGAATTCGAAGCTGACCTGATCCGGATGAGGACGCGGGAAGGTATGAAGGTCGCCAAGGCGAAGGGAAAGTTGAAGGGCAAGCCCCCCAAGCTGACCGACCGCCAGCAGCGCCATCTGCACCAGCTGCATGAAGGAGGCGAGCACTCGATCAGTGAGCTGAGCGAGTTATTCTCGGTTTCGCGCCCAACAGTCTATCGAACCATCCAGCGCATGGCATCCAAGCTCGCTTCCGGACAGTAGTGCATTCTAGCGGCCCGTCCGCACCCAGGGCACCGTCGTTCGATCGACTTTGATATCTCTCTGGTATGGCAGCTCGCATAGGGTCAACGCTTCAGCGGCTGAGCCGTGTTCCCATATCGGATATTGGTCGCCTCGCAAAATAACCGGCATCCGGGAATGGACTTCGGCCGCGGCACCAGTGCCATCCTTCATCACCATCGAATAGCAATCACCCCATTCATCCGAAGACCGCCATACGCCGGCGACGGCGAACAACTCCGCGTCCGGCAGCGACAGCCAGGTGCGCGTCATGGATCCTCGGGGACCCTCGGCCTCCGCCCACGCGGTAAGGGGGATGAGGCAACGTCGCTTCTCGAAGCTGTCCCGCCAGAAGAACTGGCTCAGCTTGTCGGTGCGGGCGTTGTTGACCGGTTTCGGCTTTAGAGGCTGGCCCGACTTCTTGCTCTTCAGCGACAGCGGAAAGCCCCACACCATCGATCGGATCGATCCGTTGGCCACGACCAACCCGGGATACCCTGGATAGATCTCTCCCGGCGCGTTGCTCGCTGCAGCGGGCGCGGCGTTGAACAACCCAGCGACCTCGGCCGAGCTCTTGGTCATGCGATACAGGTTACAAATACACGCCTCCCAGCCTTCAGGAATCTTCAACTGTCATCGCAGTATGATAGAAGAAGAGATCATGCCCGCCACCATTCTTGCCGCCGCCGCTGCCTTTGTTTGCACCCCGATCGCGGTCTGGGACGGAGACGGGCCAATTTGGGGTCAGGACATAGAACGGGCACAGATATACGCTAAGCGTCTCTGCGCGCACTTATGGGTCGACTCTATGCGTCGACGACTCCAGCATTCCAAAGGCATCCATCGGACAGTTGTAGCATCGCCTCTCGTCGCAGAGCCGGCATATCGTCAGCGCCGAGACAGCGTCGTCAGACATCTGCGCAAGTATTGTCTCGGCAATACGTTCCAGCACGAGGCGGTCAGCATTCGAGACATGGCTAAGGATTTCGGATAAAGTCTCGTTTCTTCGTTGCAGGATCGCAGATAGGCGAGTCTCGCCTGCCTCAGTGAGCATCAGCGCTACTGCACGACGGTCCCGTAGCGCTTTGGATCGAACGGCGAACCCGGCTGCAACCAATCGATCGACAAGCCGCACCGTCCCCGCGTGGGACAAGCCTAGCACCCGTCCTAATTCGTCGATCGAAAGACCGGTCGCGTGACCGATGACGACGATCGCCGCGGTGGTTTCGCCACCGCCGGGTATCGTCGGGTCGAATGCCGCCTTCTTAATTCGATCGGTGATGCCCACTGCGAGGGCGCCGAACAGATTGACGAGCCGGTCCGAGAGTACGTTCAAAGGGTTGCCTCATTCATTGACGGCGTATAGTGTATGCGCAGCGCATATATCACGCCTGTCTAAGCATGAAGGCAGGTCATGCGCCATGATGAAAGCGAGGCACCATGTTTTCGACATTACACATAGCTGAAAAGACGACCGGCTCTCGCGGGTCTCTCGCGTTGCTGCGCTGGGCGCTGGTGGTCATCTTTCTCTGGTTCGGTTGCATGAAATTCACGAGCTATGAAGCGATGGGCATCGCGCCATTGATGAAGAACAGTCCGATCATGAGCTGGATTCCGGCCGTTTTTGGGGTGCAGGGTGGAAGCTATTTTATAGGCACCGTCGAGCTCGCGACGGCCGCTGCGCTGATTATCGGTGCTTTCAACAAGACGGCCTCCGCTCTCGGCGCGGCGATGTCATGCCTGACTTATGCCGTGACACTGACGTTTTTCCTGAGCACGCCTGGCGTCGCCGAGCCGACCGCTGGCGGGTTCCCGGCGATTTCGGCCGGAACCGGACAGTTCCTGTTGAAGGACCTGGTGCTTCTTGCGGCATCAGCGTGCCTTCTACTTGCGTCCATACGGACAGCAGACGCGTGACGGCAAACAGGTGATAGGCGACGCTCCGGACCTGCGCTTTTGCCGAACCATACCCGCCTCAGCCCATAACGATCGACAAACCCTGTCGCTTTGATAGGGTGTTCGAAAACATGCTTTCGAGGGTTTTGTCCGTCGTCAGAACATTTGGCACAGGTCGCGGCGTAAATTAGCGGAGTGCGGGCCTCGTCTGTTGTTGGGTTTTA